>DATEDP010000031.1 GCA_035281585.1 bacterium | reverse complement strand
CGAAAATAGGAGAGAGAAGATGCCCAAGAAAGAGTTGAAAGAGGGCGACAAGGCCCCCGATTTCAGCCTCCCCGACCAGGAAGGCAACAAGGTCAAGCTCAGCGACTTCGCCGGCAAGAAGAACGTCGTCCTCTATTTCTACCCCAAGGACCTGACGCCGGGCTGCACCGCCGAGGCCTGCGCCTTCAGCGAGGCCAACGCCAAGTTCGCCAAGAAGGATGCCGTCATCCTCGGCGTCAGCTTCGACGAGGGCAAGACCCACCAGAAGTTCATTGGCAAGTACGGCCTGAAGATCGACCTGCTTTCGGACCTCGACAAGAAGGTCGCCGAAAAATACGGCGTCTACCAGGAAAAGAGCCTCTACGGCCGAAAATTCATGGGCATCGTTCGCAGCACCTTCGTCATCGATAAAAAGGGGAAGATCCAGAAGATCTTCCCCAAGGTGAAGGTCGAAGGCCACTGGAAAGAAGTGCTCGACGCGATCTGATGCGGAGCCCGGCCTACAGGGGGCTTTTGGTCGGAGCTTGCGTCCTGCTTTGCCTCTTCTTCCTGCTTCGCCTGGGCTGGCTCCTATTCCTCGGCGAGGGAATCCCCTCCGACGACAGCCTGCTCAACGCGCTCCTGATCGGAAGGATGCTCGACGGCGGCTACCCCTGGGGGCGCCTGTTTCGCGACGCCTACACCAACGGCCATCTCAACCTTTTCCCGATCCTGCTGCAATATCTCTGGGCTTGGCTGACCGGTTGGAATTTCCGCTTGGCCCTTTTCGTCGGCGTCGGCTTGGGGCTGGCCAAAATTTTCCTCCTTCATTCGGCTTTGGCTCGGCCCCGGGAGGCTTGGATTTCCTGGCTGCTCTGGACCTTCCTCTTTGGGCTCACTTTCGCCGTCACCATGATGGACGTCTTCCAGCTCGATTCGAGCGCTTTCCAGCTGGGGCTCAACCAGCTTGGCTTGGTCATCGGCATCCTTGCCTTGGTTCGGTTTCCGGACGGCGCCAAGGGAGCGCTCGGTGCCTCGCTCGGCGGGTGGCTCGCGACTTGGTCCTGGGGCAGCGGGGCGGCGACCTGGCCGGCCTTCCTTTTGGGGATGGCCCTGCTCCGATTCCGCAAGCCCGCCCACTATTTAATGGTGGCAGCGGCCGCAGTCCTAAGTCTCTTGCCTTATGGGATCCTGCTGCTGGTCGTGCCCAAATCGGGCCAGGAGCCGAAGCTGCTGACTTTTTTCAATTTCAACCTGGTCCTGCAATCCCTCGGCTTGCCCTTCGCCCAAAGCTACGACCCGCAAATGGCCTGGTGGAGCGGTTTGGCGGGGCTATTGCTGGGAGCGGCCGGCCTGGCGGCATGCCTTCGCCACCGGATCGATTCGCGCAGGCTGGCCGCTCCGCTCATGCTGCTCCTCTATGTCTTGCTGCATCTCTACCAGGTCAGCTTGTTTCGCAGCCGCCTCATGCCTTGGTACGCTTATCAAGCCGGGCTTTACTGGATCGGCTTGCTGGGCTTGGCCTATCAGCTCCTCTTGGAAAAGAAGAGCCGGTGGTGGCCGTGCCTGGTGACCTCCACCGTCGTCCTGCTTTACCTCGGCTCCAATTGGACCTGGGAAGACAAAGTGGCTTCGCTCCGTCATCAGGGTCCGGCCTCGGCCTCCTGCCTGTGGCACTACCCTTCGGCGCCCGAGGCGACCTGCGAAAACCTGCTCTTTCGTTGGCGGCCTTATGAGAATTTCCGGGAGATGGCGGTGGCCTTGGCCCGGCATCGCTTGGCCCTTTTCGGCGACCGCCGGAGCTGGAGCCTGCAAGGCGACATGATCACCGGCGGGGTCGTCGCCCAAATTCCCGCCGGTTCGAGATTGCGGTGGATCCATGGCGGTCGAGACTTGGATTACTCCGACTTTCGCCGGCTCGATCTGGAGATTCCGCCCGGCGGAAAAGTCGAATGGACGGTCGATTTGCCGAGCGAGCTTCGCCGGGCCGAGCTGAGCTACGAACGCTGGACTTCGGGCGGCGCTTGGGAGAAGTTTCGAAGCGACCTCAGCGCCGAGGCCGGCAAGACGGCCAAAATCGAGCTGGGTCCCGGACTCTATCGCTATCCTTCGATTCTGCTGGAGAGATGAATGGACGAGGAAGTTTCCGATAAATTCCCCCGCGGCCGCATCTCCCGCTACTTTCCGAAATCGCGCTACGGGTTCATCAAGGACCGCAACGGTCGCGACGTCTACTTCAACTTGGACGAGGTTCGTTTCGTCGGCGGCAAGGATCAACGCCACCTCCAGGAGGGGGCCGAGATCGGCTACGACCTGGGTTGGACCAGCCGCGGCGAGCACGTCGTCAAGATGAAGATCTATTGAGCTTCAATTGACCTGGCCGGCGACCGGCTGCGAAGCTTGCGAGTAGGCTTGTCGGCTATTTTTTGAGAGGGTCGCCGCCGGCCATCGAGCAGAACCACTCGTAGTCGATCAATTCCTTGATCGTGGGGTTGTCGCCGCAGACCGGGCAATGGGGGTCGCGGCGGACCTTCATCTCCCGGACCTTCATCTTGAGCGTGTCCATGATGAGGAGGCGGCCGACCAGCGGCTCGCCCTTGCCGAGCAGGAGCTTCAGGACCTCGATGCCCTGGATGCAGCCGATGATGCCGGGGAGGACGCCGAAGACGCCGGCTTCCTGGCAGGAGGGCGCCATCTCGGGCGGCGGCGGCTCCGGATAGAGGCAGCGGTAGCAGGGGCCCTGATAGGGCTGGATCACGTTGACCTGGCCCTCGAAGCGGAAAATGCTGCCGTCGACCAGCGGCTTCTTGAGGAAGACGCAGGCGTCGTTGATCAGATAGCGGGTCGGGAAATTGTCGCAGCCGTTGACGATGACGTCGTAGTCCTTGATCAGCTCCATGACGTTCTCGCGGCTCAGCCGCTCGCGGTAGGTGACGACGTTGATATCGGGGTTCAATCCCTTCAAGGTTTCCTTGGCCGATTCGACCTTGGGCTCGCCGATTCGCTCCTCGTTGTGCAGGATCTGGCGCTGGAGGTTGGAGCGGTCGACCACGTCGTTGTCGACGATGCCGATCGTGCCGACGCCGGCCGCCGCCAGGTAGTAGGCGGTGGGCGAGCCGAGGCCGCCGGCGCCTACCAGGAAGACCTTCGACTCCAGCAGCTTGATCTGACCCTCTTCGCCGACTTCGGGCATCAGGATGTGGCGGGAGTAGCGCTCGAGCTTTTGGGAATCGAGGAAGATCTTTTTGGTGGTGGCCCGGCCCTCGCCCGACCACTTGGTGTAGCCCCCGATCAGCGAGTGAACTTGATTGTAGCCCAGGGCCTTGAGGCTGAGGGCGGCCAGGGCCGAGCGGTTGCCGCCGGCGCAGTAAGCGACGATCTCTCGGTTGCGGTCGGGCACCGCGTCCTCGATCTTGAGCTCCAGCATCCCGCGGGGGATGAGCTTGGCCTGGGGGATGATGCCGCGCTCCTGCTCGTCTTTCTCCCGGACGTCGATCAGGACCAGGTCGGGGTTCTTCTTCTGCAGCTCGACCAGTTGGTCGGGGGTGACTTCGCTGATCTGCTGTTTGACCTGCTTGAGCAGATCCTGAACGCTGGGCATTTTCGTATCTCCTGACCAAAAAATTGGAAATTCCTTAGCTAAGTCCCACTCTACTCCCTGTCAAGCCTCATGAACAGGGGGCTGGTTCAGGCCATTTCCGGCTGGATAATTGCTCCTAAAAGGGTTATGCGCTTCGTAGGCGCCCGTAGCTCAGCTGGATAGAGCAACGGCCTTTAAGCCAGTGCGCAAGTACTAAGTTATGGAGCCTTTATGGGGAAACCGAACTCATAAAGTGCACTGCACCGTATCGGGGAAGCCTTACCAGGTAAAGCTGATGGTAATCCCGAGGAAACCTTGGGTTGCCCTTATTGCTTGGTCTTTCAAAATAATATGCACCATACCAAGGAAAAGGGTGATCTGGGTGTTCTGAAGGCTCAGGTTGATCTCCATAAGCAGGGATTTCAAATCCTCTACCCTGCTTCGGAACATGCACCATTTGATCTTGTCGTTTACAAGGACGGCAGTTTTAGAAGGGTGCAAGTTAAATATAAAAGAACCGATCGAAATGGGGCCTTACAGGTTCAATTTCGATCATGTTGGGCCGATAAAAATGGGACCCACATGAGACGGGTCGAAAAAGGGGAAATAGACATCTATTGCGTTTATTGCCCGGACACGGACGAATGTTATTATTTCGACCCAAATGTATTTAACGCATCAGTCAACTTGAGGGTAAGGACACCCAAGAATAATCAGAAAAAAAGGTCAAATGGCCACTGATTTTCGAAGGGTTCCGTAGAGACTAGACGTGCAGCACCTGTGAAGGTGAAGAGATAGTCCAGACTGCAAACCTCGTTCTGGAATTGAAAACGGCGAGGGTAGCGAAAGCTATAGCGGTAAGCTAAGCCGTAGGTCGCAGGTTCGAATCCTGCCGGGCGCGCAACCCTTGCATCGGCAAGAATCGAAGGCTCCGGGCTCCAAGCCCGGGGCCTTTTTATGCCAAGAGCTTCCGGGCCGCCTCGACGCTTTCCTCGCTGCCGGCCAAGGCCAGGGTGTCGCCGGCTTGAAGCACTTCCTGGGCCTCCGGAATGACCAGGCCTTTGCCGCCCCGATAAAGCGCCAACACCGTCGCCCCGGTGAGAGCCCGCAAATTCAACTGGGACAATGATTTGCCGTCGCCGAAGCTGCCATCCTCGATTCGCACCGACACCGGCGAGCCCAGCCCCGGCAACAGGTGCTGAACCTCGGAGAGGACGTTGCCGGCCTGGGGGGCTGAACTTTTGCGGGTCTGGGCGGCCAAGGCCTCGACGACGACTTGAGCTCCGGCCCGGACGTGGCCCTGGAGGTTGGAGGCGCTGCGCCAAAAAAGCACCGCCATGCCGAGGATGAGGAGAACCACGCCGAGCCCGCCGAAGCGGGGCAGGAAAGGCTGAGTCAGCGCGAGCAGCGGAAATCCGACCAGCAAAACCATCGCCAGCTGCAAGGTGATGATCAGCATCTTGCGCGGGGCCAGGGCCAAATCGGGGCGGTTTTTGTCGGTCGAAGGCAAAGCGGCTTCGGCCAGGACCGTGCCGAGATGCTTCGAGATCCGCAGGATTCCCAAGGCAAAGGGAAAACCGATGGCGAAAGTCAGCGCGAAATAGAGGATGCCGGCCAATTGAGTGTTGAGGCCCAAATTGCTGGCGGCAAAGACCAAGGCTCGAGGGTAATTGATCGAGGCGGCGATGATCAGGCCGGCCAGCGCGGCGAAATCCACCAGCAGCAGGGTCAGCGCTCGCCGAATGGCGGCGCCGGTCGATTTATTGGCCGGAGATTTGCGGAGCTGGTCCAGCCAAGAGCCGTAAAGCGAGGCGAAAGTCTGGATCGGGCGAGGCAGCCTGTTCTCGACGAAGTTGGCCGCCTTGTCCGAGCTCTTGATCAACCAAGGCGTCGTGAGAGTCGTGATCGCGGAAACCGCCACCGCCACCGGGTAGAGAAACTCATCGATTGCGTTCAAGGCGAGCCCCAGCCCGGCGATGATGAAGGAGAACTCGCCGATCTGAGCCAGGCTCATGCCGGCCCGGACCGAGGTCCGAACGCCTTCGCCGGTCAGGAGAGTGCCGAGAGATACGCTGAAAACTTTGCCGGCGATGACCACGGCCGTGATCACCAGGACCGCTTGCCAATGCTTCACCAGCATCTCGGGCACGATCATCATGCCGACCGAGACGAAGAAGATCGCGGCGAACATGTCGCGGACCGGCTCGACCAGGTGCTCGATCTTGGCGGTTTCGCCCGATTCGGCGACCAAGGCGCCGGCCAGGAAGGCGCCCAAAGCCACCGAGTAGCCGAACTCCAAGGCCAAGAGCGCCACCGCAAAGCAAATGCCGATGCTGGCCACCAGGGTGGTTTCGGCGCTGCCCAGCTTGGTGATGACGCGGATTGCCCGGGGCACCACCAGCAAGCCTACGATCAGCAAGACCAGCAGGAAGACGGCCAAACGCCCGACGGTGACGGCCAAGGCCGGCGCCGAAAGCCCGGCCCCGCTCGAGATCGCCGTCAGGACGGCCATCAATAATATGGCGATCAAGTCCTCGACGATCAGGATACCGACCACCAGCTCCCGCAGGTGGCCGGTGATCTTCTGCTCGTTGAAAGCCTTGGCGATGATGGTGGTGCTGGAGATCGCGATGATGGCGCCGGTGTAGAGGCTTTCCTGAAGAGTCCAGCCGAAGGCCTTGCCGATCAGGAAGCCGAGCCAAAACATGATGCTGCACTGGACCACCGCGGTCACGCCGGCGGTGGGGCCGACCTTGATCAGCTTGGCAATGCTGAATTCGAGGCCGAGCGAGAACATCAGGAGAATGACGCCGAGCTCGGAAAGGGTTTGGACCACCCCGGCGTTGGCGACCAAGGGAACCGGGACGTGGGGCCCGACGATGAGGCCGGCCAGGATATAGCCTAGGACCACCGGCTGGCGCAGCTTCTGGAAGAGGACGGTGGTCACCGCCGCCACGCAGAGCACGACGGCTAAGGCTTTGAGGAATTCGTGGGCGTCGAGCATGGGCTTTTAATTAGCAGGAAACGGAGTTCAGAGAAATCTGAACATTTGACAGCTTTCAAGGTTCCCGGCTAGGGCCTGATCCAGGTTCGGGCACTCCCACACTCCATAAGGAGGTACACATGTTTTGGGGATTCAAGCGAGGCTTGGCTTTATTAACCTTGGCCGGCTTGCTCATCGGCACTTCCTTGGCCGACGCCGCTCAAGTCGCGCTTTTCATGAACGGAACTTACGTCGACATCGACGACCAGGGCGAGCTCTGCGAAGCCGAGGCCAATAACCTCCAGATCACCATCGAATCCTTCGGTGGCCACAGCATCGTTTCCTTCACCGGCATCACCGATGCCGATTTCACCGCGGCCTTGGCCGGAAGCCAGGTCTTGGTCATTCCCGAGCTGGAGGGAAGCGGCTCCCTCGACGCCGACCTCAGCGCGGAGGCGATCGCGGTGATCTCCGACTTCGTGGACCAGGGCGGCAGCATCCTGGTTTTCGAGACCGACGCCCTTGATTTGCTCAACACTCTATTTGGATTTTCGCTGGCCGAGGGAGACTCCGATACGGCGAGCAAAACTGCCGAGGCCGCCGGCACCATCTTCGCCGACGGCCCGGCGACCATTCCGGCGAACAATGGCACCGGCGGGATCTTGGTCAGCTCTTTTCCCACCGGGGCCATCAACGTTTACAATTATAACGACGGCGCCGACGACAACTCCTTGCTGGCCATTCTGCCCTTCGGATCCGGCGAAGCCATTTTCTTCGGCTGGGATTGGTACGGCTCGATCCCTCCGGGCGGGCCGGGCGATGACTGCGAAGGCGGCCTCGACGGCGGCTGGGTTTCGCTCTTGTCGACGGTTCTCGAGACCAGCACCCCTCCCACTCCCAGCCCGACTCCTAGCCCGACGGCCGAGCCGGATGCCGACGGCGACGGCGTGCCGGACGCCGATGACAATTGCCCAATCGACGCCAATGCCGATCAGGGCGACAACGACCAAGACGGAGTGGGCGACGAATGCGATCCGACTCCGGCCGGCTTTGAGCTCGGCGGCGGCGGTTGCTCGCTCCAAACCCATTTCTAAGGAGGTCCTATGATACGTGATATTAAGCGGTGGGCGGCATCCTTTGCCTTGGTCGGTTCCCTGATGGCCCTGACTTCGGTGGTCGATGCCACTCAAGTTGCGCTTTTCGACAACGACTCCTACGTCGACACCGATGAGGCTGCCGACGATTGCGGCGCCGAAGCCAACAATTTGTTGGTTTCGATCAACTCCTTCGGCGGTCATACCGTGACCCCTTTCACGGGAATCACCGACGCCGATTTCACCGCCGCCCTCGCCGGGCAGCAAGTCCTCATCATCCCTGAGTTGGAAACGGGAGACCTGGAGCCGGATCTCAGCACCGAGGCAATCGCGGTCATTCACGACTTTGTGGAGCAGGGCGGCCGGCTGCTGGTTTTCGGCGAGGCCGTGACCCCGCTGGAGAACTTGCTCAACACGATCTTCGGCTTCTCCCTCGACATCGAGGGAAGCCCCGATACCTCCAATAAGACTGCCGAGGCCGCCGGGACGATCTTCGCCGATGGGCCGGCGACGATTCCCTACAACGACGGAACCGCTTATATCCTGGATTCGACCCTGCCGGCCGAAGCGATCAGCATCTACAACTACAACGATGGGATCGACGATTTCTCGGTGGTGACGATCTTCCCCTTCGGCTCCGGCGACATCATCTTCTTCGGTTGGGATTGGTACGGTTCGACCCCTCCGGGTGGGCCCGGCGATGACTGCGAAGGCGGCCAGGACGGCGGTTGGCAGGGCTTGCTCTCCACCGCACTGCAAACGGCGGCCGTACCGACTCCGAGCCCGACGCCGACTCCCGAGCCCGATGGCGACGGCGACGGAGTGCCCGATGCCGATGACAACTGCCCGATCGACGCCAACGCCGACCAGGACGACAGCGACCAGGACGGCATCGGCGACGAATGCGATTCGACCCCGGCCGGCTTCGAGCTCGGCGGTGGCGGTTGCTCGCTCCAGGTCCGACGGTAGTTTGAATGGATTCCGAGAAGCCCCGGCCTCGGCGGCCGGGGCTTTTTTTTCGCAAAAAAACCGCTTTGCTTTTCGGCGGTGGTTTTCTATGCCCCTTCTCGAGGGTTCGGACATGATCAAGGAGTGTTCCATGTCCAAAGGCCTTCGCCCCTGGACCCTATGGTTGGGTTCTTTTTTGTTCTTCCTCTTATTTCTTCCCCTTCAAGCCTCGGCCCAGAGCCCCGGCGAGCTGACCATCGACAAGACCGTCGAGTTTCCGGTGATCACCGTCGGCATTGATTTCGACTACACCATCGTGGTCAGCAATACCGGCGACGGCGATTTGGCCAACGTGGTGGTTAGCGACACCCTGCCGCCCGAGGTCAGCCAGACCGGCCCGGCGACCACCACCCTGGGGAGCTGCTCCGGCACCGGAACCATCACTTGCAATTTGGGGACCCTGGCCGGCCAGGCCTCGGCGACCATCACCGTTCCGGCGGAGTTGATCTCGGTCGGCGATGGGACGGTCGAAAACACCGCCAGCGCCACGACCTCGACCAATCAAGACACCACCGACGATTCCGCCAGCGTCGAATTCACGACCGACGCCGCCGACAATCAGCTCCTCGGCATCACCAAGACCGCCGATCCCACGATCGTGACCGCGGGCGGGCAGCAGGTGACATACACCCTGACCGTCACTGCCGGGAACTTCGACGCGATCGCGCTCAGCGTTCTGGTGACCGACGACATCCCGGCCCCCTTCACCCTGGTCTCGGCCGAGGTGGTTTCGGGCGACGGAAGCTGCAGCCCGGGCGATCCGGTGGTCTGCGACTTGGACGACATGTTTCCCAACGAAGTCGTCGTGATCGAGATCGTCGTCCAAGTGCCTCCGACCGCGCCTTTTCCCACCGGCTGCACCGATTCGATCAACACCGCCGTTGTTGAGAGCCTCAACGATCCCGACCTCTCGGACAATGAGGCCAGCGCCACCGTTCAAGTCGGCAGCGATTGCAGCCCGACCCCGACGCCGACTCCCACGCCGACGGCCACGCCGGTTCCGACCGACGGGCCCGACGGCGACGATGACGGGGTGCCCGACACTTCGGACAATTGCCCCGACGTGGCCAATCCCGGCCAAGCCGATGCCGACGAGGATGGCCTCGGCGACGCCTGCGATCCGAGCAATTTCCCGGCCGGCATCCTGATCGAGGGCAGCGGCTGCTCGTTGGGCGCCGGAGCCGCCGGAGCGCCCGTCCTCTGGAGCCTTTTGGGCCTCCTGGGCTTGGGCTTGGCCCGCCGTTTCCGGGCTTGATCGATTTCTCGGAAGGAAGGGCCCCCGGAGCTTGCCTTCGGGGGCCTTTTTGCGGTTGACTTTATATTCCAAGGCCTTAAAGAGACGGTCGGCCTCAGGCCATACGGTGGGCGTAGCTCAATGGTCGAGCACTGGGTTGTGGTCCCAGGGGTTGAGGGTTCGAGTCCCTTCGCCCACCCCATTTGAAAATTGAATAGAGATTGCGCCGTTAGCTCAGCTGGATAGAGCATCAGGCTTCGAACCTGAGGGTCGGGAGTTCGAATCTCTCACGGCGCGTTTGAATTGGAAAAGTTTCCTGGGTGATTAGCTCAGTTGGTAGAGCAGCTGACTCTTAATCAGCGGGTCGCAGGTTCGACCCCTGCATCACCCACATTAAGGGCCGCATCTTTAATAAGGTGCGGCCTTTTTACATTCTTCCCCCCTTTGCAAAGGGGGGAAGGGGGGATTTAAAGAGGTGGCAGGTGTCGGAACGTGCATTGCCATTCGTGCGACCGCTTTAAATCCCCCCTTGATCCCCCCTTTTTCAAAGGGGGGGGAACCGCAAGATTTTCGAGCGACGAATTTTATTTCAGGAACAAGATCGCCAAGGCGATCAAAGCCGGTAGGGCCTGAATGACGAAGATCCGCTTGCTCACCGTGGCCGCACCGAAAACTCCGGCGATGGCGACGCAGCTCAGGAAAAATAAGCGGATGTAAAAGGCCGGCTCCACCGGACACATTCCCCAGATCAATCCGGCCGCCAAGAAACCGTTGTAAAGCCCCTGATTCGCCGCCAAGACCGCCGAGCTATCGGCCTTTTCCTGGCTCATCCGGAAAACCTTGAGCCCCAAGGGCTTCCGCCAGAGAAACATCTCCAAGACCAAAAACCACAGGTGAAGCGCCGCGATCAGGCCGAGCAGTGTGAAAAGCAGGGCGTCCATGCCCCGATTTTAGGACCCAAGAGTTTAATCCCAAAGAGATTTATCCATTTAAGTGGATTTCCGGTCCCACAGGCTTTAGGAGAGAAAAAAATGTTCGTGAGGCTGCTCAAAATCGCCGCTGCTTTGGGTCTGCTGGTGACCGCTCGGGCCGGGGCCGCTGCCGAGACCATGACCTGGGCCGATTGCGTCCGCGAGGCCGCCGCCGGCAATCCCCAGCTCCACGCCGCCCGCGAGGATATCCGCCGGTCCAAGGCCCTGATCGGAGCGGCCCGCAGCGATTTCTTCCCAACCCTCACTCCCTTCACCGGCTACAACGTTTCCAACAGCTCGAGCTTCCGAAGCTCGCCCAACCCCGACGACCCGACGATCGACGTCGACATCGGGGCCCGACACCAGTTCGAGTACGGGGTCAACCTCAACCAGAACATCTTTTCGGGCTTCGCCACCAAGTCGGCCTATCAAGGCAGCAAGGCCGACTTGCAGGGAACCCAGGCGGCTTACGACTCGGCGCGGGCCCAGGTCAGCTTCGACCTCAAGACCGCCTTCGCCCGGCTGCTCTTCGCCCAGGAACAACTCGGGGTGGTGAAGAAGATCGTCGAGCGCCGGCGGGAGAACGTCCGATTCGTCGAGCTGCGCTTCGACGTCGGCCGCGAGAACAAGGGCTCGGTGCTCCGCAACCAGGCCTTGCTCGAGCAGGCCGAATTCGACCTCGCCCAGACCCAACGCTCGGTGAAGGTCGCCCAGCGCGAGTTGGCCAAGGTCCTGGGCCGGAACTACGAGACCGCTTATGAAGGTTTGCGGGTGAAGGGAAATTTCGACACCGAATTTCCGAAGGAGGGGCCCGACTTCAGCCGCTTGACCTACGATCATCCCGAGCACCGTCAGGGCGAAGCCGAGGTCAGCGGCGCCAAGGCCGACGTCGGGGTGGCCAAGGCCAATTATTATCCCTCGATCGACGCCGACGCCACGGTGTCCCAGGAAAAGCTCAGCTCGCGGCCCTTCGAAAGCCTGTGGTCGGTGGGAGCCAATTTGACCTATCCCTTCGCCACCGGCGGCGGCGACATTTACCAGGTGAAGGCGGCTCAGGCCGAGCGGCGGCGGGTTCAGCACAACCTCCGCAGCACCGACAACGACGTCGGCCTGCGGTTGCGCCAAGCCTACACCGATTTCAAGGACGCGGTGCAGAACATCGCGGTCCAGGAAAAATTCCTCCAGTCGGCGGCGACCCGGGCCGAGATCGGCCGCAACCAATACGCCAACGGCCTCATCTCCTACCAGGACTGGGACTTGGTCGAGAACGACCTGATCAATTCCCAGCGGACCATCCTCGAAACCCGGCGCGACGCCCTCATCGCCGAAGCCAATTGGGAATTGGCCCAGGGCAAAGGAGCGATTCCATGATGCGGAAAAAAAGCTTTTGGCTGGTCTTGATCCTGCTCCTCGGCGCCGGTTTCTTCGCCTGGCGCTGGTTCCAAAAAAAGGAAGCGGAGCCGCTCTACCGCGTCGTTGCCCTGGAGCGCGGCACGGTCGAAACCACCGTTCTGGCCACGGGCGTCGTCTACCCCGAGAACCGGCTGGAGCTCAAGCCGCCCATCGCCGGCCGCGTCGAGAGCATCCTGGTGGAAGAGGGCCAGCAGGTCCACCAAGGCCAGGTCTTGGCTTGGCTCAGCTCCTCGGAGCGAGCCGCTTTGCTCGACGCTGCCCGGGCCAAGGGACCGGAGGAGCTCCGGCGCTGGGAAGGGCTCTTCAAGCCGACCCCGCTTTTAGCCCCGCTCAACGGCCTCATCATCGTGAAGAGCGTCGTGCCGGGCCAAGTGGTGGCGGCCACCGACGTCGTCCTGGTCATGTCCGACCACCTCATCGTCAACATCCAAGTCGACGAAACCGACATCGGCCAGGTCAAGTTGGGCCAGCCGGTCGAAATCACGCTGGATGCCTATCCCGGCGTTCCCATCGAAGGCACGGTGAAGCGCGTCGCTTTCGAGTCGAAGATCGTCAACAACGTCGTCATCTATGAAGTGTGGGTGCTGCCCAAGAGCGTGCCCGACTTCATGCGCAGCGGGATGACGGCCAACGTCATATTCCGAGTGAACCGGGTCGAGGACGTCGTGGTCCTTCCGGCCGAAGCCTTGCGCAAGGAAAAGGGAATGAACACGGTCCTGTTGCCCAATCCCGCCGATCCCGATGCGCCGCTCGCCAAGACGGTTGAAGTGGGCTTGAGCGACGGAAAGCATGTCGAGCTGCGCTCGGGCTTGGGGGAAGGCGACCAAGTGCTGATTCCGGTTCTGCCCCGCCTGGGCCAGGCCGAGTCCCGCGGCGCCAGCCCCTTTTCGCCCCTCGGGGGTCGGCGGCGATGATCGAGATCCGCGAGCTCCGCAAGATCTACCAGATGGGCGAAGTCCAGGTGCAAGCCCTGCGCGGCGTCTCTCTGAAGATCGAGCCCGGGGAATTCGTCGCCATCATGGGGCCCTCCGGATCGGGCAAATCCACGTTGCTGCAGATCCTCGGCTTGTTGGACGTGCCGAGCTCCGGCTCCTTCCGGCTCTTCGGCCAGGAAGTCTCCAAGTTCAGGGAAGAGGAGCTGGCCGACCTGCGCGCCCAATCCATCGGCTTCATCTTTCAGCAGTTCAATTTGCTCGCCCGCACCACCGCCTACGAGAACGTCTCGCTGCCTTTGCTCTACTCCAGCCACCATGCCGAGCCGGAGCGCGCGAAGAGGCTGTTGGGGGAAGTGGGTCTTCTCGACCGCATCCTGCACAAGCCCAACGAGCTGTCCGGCGGCCAGCAGCAACGCGTCGCCATCGCGCGAGCCTTGATCAACGATCCGCCGATCATCCTGGCCGACGAGCCCACCGGCAACCTCGACTCGGAGAGCGAGAAGGAGATCCTCAAGATCCTGAAGGAGCTGAACGCCCAGGGGAAGACCGTGATCATCGTCACCCACGAGAAGGAAATCGGCGACCATGCCCGGCGCGTCATCCGGATGCGCGACGGGACGATCCAAAGCGACGAGCGCTTCAAGCCCGAATATTCTCCGGCCCCGGCCGCGGCGAGGAATGAGGCTCCCCAGAAGAAATCCAAAGGCTTTCTCAGCAGCCTCAATCCGTTGGAGACCGCCCAGCATTTCCGTCAGGCCTTCCGCGCCCTGCTGGCCAACAAGGTGCGCTCCGGGCTTTCGCTTTTGGGCATCTTGATCGGCGTCGCCTCGCTCATCGCCATGCTGGCGCTGGGGGAGGGCGCCAAGGCCAGCATCGAGGCGCAACTCTCCTCGCTGGGAACCAATTTGCTCTCGTTGCGGCCCGGCTCGCGGCGCAGCCAAGGGGTCGCGCTGGAAAGCGGCGCAGTGACCCGCCTGACCATGGAGGATGCCAAGGAGATCTTGGCAGGGGTGCCGGAGGTGAGCCGCGTCTCTTCCTCGGTGGACGGCCGCGTCCAAGTCACCTTCGGCGGCCAGAACTGGAACACCCGGGTGGAAGGGACCAGCCCGACCTACGCGGAGATGCGGGCGGCGCAGCCGGTGATCGGACGCTTCTTTAACGAGGAGGAGAACAAGCAGCGGGCCCGGGTGGCTTTGTTGGGCCAAACGGTGGTGCAAAATCTCTTCGGCGGAGCCAGCCCGCTGGGCGAGTACATCAAGATCAACCGGGTGAGCTTCCAGGTCATCGGCGTTCTGCCGGAAAAGGGCGCCAGCACCTGGCGCGACCAGGACGACGTCATCGTCATCCCGGTCACCACCGCCATGCACCGTCTCTTGGGGAAGGACTACGTCGATTCGATCGACATCGAGGTCCGCAGCCCCGACGCGATGGAAGGGGCCGAAAAGGCCATTCAAAACCTCGTCGTGAAGCGCCGCCGACTGCCGCCCTCCTTGCAGGAGGAGGCCTTCCAGATCCGCAATCTGGCGGAGCTGCAGTCGGCGCTCTCCGAAACCAGCCGCACCATGTCGGTCTTGCTGGCCTCGATCGCGGCCATCTCGCTCTTGGTGGGCGGCATCGGCATCATGAACATCATGCTGGTCTCCGTCACCGAGCGCACTCGCGAGATCGGCCTCCGCAAGGCGGTGGGCGCCAAGCGCAGCGACATCCTGGCGCAGTTCCTCATCGAAGCCGGCGTGGTCAGCCTCATCGGCGGCCTTTTGGGCATCACCCTGGGCTGGACGGCGACCTGGGCGATGAGCCGCTTCGCCGGTTGGACGGCGGAGGTCTCGCCGGACGCGGTGCTGCTGGCCATCGGTTTTTCGGCCGCGGTGGGGATCCTGTTCGGGCTGTGGCCGGCGCGGAAGGCCTCGCGCTTGCATCCGATCGAGGCTCTGCGCTACGAATAAAGTTTGACGCACAGGTCGGAAACAAAACTCGGACCTCGCCGATAAAACGTGCATTGCCAAAAATGAGGGCACGCCCATGACGATTGACTGGAAATTGGTCTCCAACGAAATTCAGATTTACCGCCGCTATGCCTGCCTGGACGATAAACCGGGCCTCTCGTTGCGCGAGGTGGCTGAGCTGCACAAAAAACAGCCAACTCTCTTTCACGACGCCCTCGAGTCTTACCGAAGGCTGGAGCCCTCGGCGTCGGATCCGTCGCCGGTTCGGCTTTTTCACGATCATTATTTAAGGGCCGGCGGAGTCCATCTCTTGAAAGCCGTCGGGCTGGGAGTGAGGCGGGCCTTGAATTTGCCGCCGGCGAAGGGAGCGCCCGCGGTTCACGAGCCGGACCCGAGCCTACGGCTGGATTCTCTGGGATTCTTCCAGATCTTCGCCGGAAAGCGGCCCGAGGAATCCGAGCTCGCCCGAATGAAATCCTCGCTCTTGGAATTTTTTCGGGAGCAAAAAGCTCCTCTGCTCCCGTCGGAATTGCAGCTCGGAACCCGGCAAATTCCCTTTTCCGAAGGAACCGCTTTCGCCTACACGATTAATTTCTTTCCGGCGACAAGATGCCTGTCCGCTGAGATGCCCAATAGTTGAGCATTTGCCGTCATTCGCTGAGATGATTTTTTGTCCCCGTCGAGCGCCGACCTCTCATCATTTTTAGTGATTTTTTGAATCTTGATCAGTGTCGGATTGACAGACGAGAGCGTTGTCGTTAATTTTTGTACTTACAAAAAATTTCAACAACAGGGCAGGGGCGCCATGAAAAAGCGGATCATTGGAACGGCATGCCTCGGTCGAGTTCTGCGAGCGGGGTAAGCGGATGCCTCAGGTCAACCCTCGTGTTTTCGTCATTAACCTCGATCGGGATACGGCAAGAATGGGGGAGATCGCCCAGAATCTCACCTCCATGGGCGTATCGTTCGAGCGTTGGCCCGCCACCAACGGAAAGACGCTCGTCGCATCGGCGGAACAACCTTGCGACGTCGATATCCGTGGATTTGGCCCCTGGGCGGCCGGCGAAATTGGCTGCGGCGCAAGCCATATCCGCCTTTGGCGGCATATCGTCGAGCAGGAGATTCCCTGGGCGATCGTCCTGGAGGACGACGCGCGCCTGGCTTCGCCCATTCCCACGGACATCGGGGACTGGGACCTGCCCGACGACGCCGATATCGTGCTCTTGAACGACCGCTCGCTGGCCGGATCGGTTCGACATCCCGGCCGGCGATTCTCCTACGCGGATGTGCCGGGCGGTGCGGGGACCGACGGTTACATGATCCGCCTTTCCGGGGCCCAAAGACTGCTCCGGGTAACCCGCCCCCTGTTAAACCCGCTCGACTTCCAAATGTACGCGCACTTCGCCTCGGTTCAGAGGGCCGACCAATATCCGTTTTTCTGGAGGCTGCCGCGCAATCCCCGGGCCGGGCACGTCGAGCTTGTCGCCTACCGGATCTTGCCGGCGCTGATCACGCATCCGGGCCTCGACTCGACCATCGGAAACCAACGGCATCCGCGGGCGCGATTTTTCTGCCGCATGTTGCTGGGCCTCAACTTCGATTCGGCTTATCAATACTATGGAAGCGGGTGCCAGGCTGGCCCCGCCTACCAAATCAGTGCTCGGACCCCGTCCGTTCACGAATCCGGAGGACCTAGCAAAATGAAACTCAAGCGCCCGGTTCCCTTCTTCCGCGGTGTCGATTTTTCCCATTGCCACGAGGACGATGCGCCTGCCACCGCGGCGATCCTGGCGGACCACGGCGTCGACACGGTTCGCCTGAGCGTCTGGGTGGGTGACGGAAAGGCCATGAGTCTGGCACGGACCCTGCGGCGGGCGAAAGCCGCCGCCGACCGTGGATTGCGGGTCTACATCGCGCTCCACTACTCCGACACTTGGGCCGACCCCGGTTGTCAAAAGAAGCCTCGCGCCTGGCGACGCCACGGCATCGGCCAGCTCATCGACGAGGTCCATTCCTACACAAGGGACGTCGTCGAGACCTTCTATCGACATGAAATACCTCTATCGATCGTTCAACTGGGCAACGAGATCACCAACGGACTGCTCTGGGCGGAGGACGGCGGGGACGAGCGCAGCGGCGGGCGCCTTCATCCCCCCAAAAGCGAGGCCCAGAGTTGGCAAATCGACGACCAGTGGATCATCATTGCCGAGCTGCTGAAGGCCGCCGAAGCCGGGGTTGCGGCCGGGCTGCCGTTCGGCGAGGAGGTTCGCACCATGCTCCACCTCGACCGCGGCGCGGACATCGACGGGGCCTTGTGGTGGTTGGACCGATCGACTTCCTTCGGCATCACCTCCGACCTGATCGGCCTGTCCTTTCACAGGATATGGCACGACGAAGCGACGATCGCCAATTTGGCGCGCATTCGGGAGCTGCATGCGAAATATCCGCGGCGACCGGTGATACTGAGCGAGACGGCTTACCCCTACCGGACATTCACCGACGACAAAGTCAAGAATCTGACCGGATGGGAGTTCCCGCTCACGCCCGCCGGTCAGCGTCGTTATCTTGAGTCGGTGCTGAGCACGGTCCGCCAGGCGCCGAATGGGGCGGGGGTATTCTGGTGGGGAGCCTGCTTCACGGATTCTCGGGTTGAGCCGTGCATCGATAAATATCGCGCCCAAGTGCTGTTCGATGGCGATGGTCGGCCATTGCCGGCATTGAGCGCATTTTCCCACGCCCGGAAGCTCCGGGCGACCGCCGATCCGGCGCGCGTTCAACGCGGCTCCCTCAGGAAAGAGCACAAGGGGCTTATGAGTGACAGCGACGGCAGTAGAGAGTAGCGCCAATCGTATAGGCGGCGATAAGGACGGCATCGGCAAGACCGATCCCGCGGTGGGGTCCGTCCTGCCGGAGCTGCGCAACACTTTGTGGGAGGACGGAGTCCACGCCCGGGCCAGCGCCGGAGTGTTCGCGGTGCTGGGCGAGTTGCCGCGACTCCTCCGCCAGGCGCTGGCCATCAGTTGGCGGACCGACCGGGTTCGCACGACCATCGTTGCCGTGACGATCGTCGCCACGGGGGTGTTGACCACCTTCGGACTGCTGGCGACGCAGCAGATCCTGATCCAGTTGTTCGAGGCCGGTCCCACCCCCTCCCGGGTCGTGGCCGCGCTTCCCGCTTTGGCGTACTTGGCGGTCCTCATCGTGCTGCGGGGCTCGCTGGGAGTCGCCGTGGCCTACACCGAAAACGGATTGACCCTGCGAGTGGGCCGAGAGGTGAAGCGCCGCCTGTTCGAGGTGACTACCGCGGTGAAGCTGGACTCCTTTGACCAGGAGGCCTTCGCCGACGACATGGAGCGGGCCTCGCGCGGCACCGAAGCGGCGGTCGAGCTCGTGCGGGCCACGCTGTGGTTGGTCGCGGGAGTCGTGGGCCTGGTTGCGGTCGTGGCGGCGGTGGTGGTCATCAACCCGTGGCTGCTGGTCGCGTTGGTCATGGCGACCCTGCCCAACGCTTGGGCCGCGCTCGCCATCGGCAACCTGCGCTATCGCACCTATCTGGCGGGCTCGGTACGGCGGCGGCGGTTGTGGATCTTGCACAACCTGATGGCGGAGCGGTGGAGCGCCGCCGAGCTGCGCGGGTACGGTCTGCGCGGCTTCCTGCTCAACCAGTACGACCGGATCATGGGGGCCGAGACCGAAGCGCATCTGCGGCTCGGTCGGCACACCACGACGATGTCGACGGTCGGCGCGGCGATCGCAGGGGTGGGTAGCTTCGGGGTCTATGCCCTGCTCGGCGTGTTGCTCTACAAAGGAGTCATTCCCCTGTCGGAAGCGGCGACCTGCGTGATCGCGTTGCAGGCGGCGCAACGATCGCTCTACAACGTCATGCACATCGTGGACGGCCTCTATACCGAAGGGCGGTATTTCGCCGATTACACCGGCTTTTTGGACCGAGCCCGCGATTACCTGCCCCCCAGTCCCGGAACGGCGGCCGCCGGCTCGCTGCGGTCGCTCGGGCTGCAAGACGTGAGCTTCACCTACCCCGGCCGGGACTCTCCGGCCATCAAGAACCTCTCGCTCCGGATCGACTTCGGCCAAACCGTCGCGTTCGTCGGGGAGAACGGCTCCGGCAAGTCCACCGTCGCCGCGATGATCGCCGGATTGCGCCAACCGGGCGAGGGAGTGATCGCCTGGAACGGCCGAACGCTGTCGGACTACGAGCCGGCGTCGTTGCGGGCCCGCATCACCATGGCGGCCCAGGACCACTGCCGGTGGCCGTTCACCGCCGCCACCAACATCGCCCTCGGCAACCTCTCGGGCGACGGGCGGAGGGGCTTCACCGAGCCGCCGCGGGAGTGCATCGAGGCCGCGGCCATGCAGGCGGTGGCCCACGACATGATCCGGGAGCTGCCGCATGGCTACGAGACCATGCTCGACCGCCGATTCGCCAACGGCCAGGACCTCTCCGGCGGACAGTGGCAGCGCATTGCCGCGGCCCGGGGCTTCCTCCGCGACGCCGATCTGCTCATCATGGATGAACCGTCGTCGGCCCTCGACGCTCATGCCGAACACGCGCTGTTCCAGACGATTCGGGACCGGCGCGGCGTGAAGACGACCGTCCTGATCACCCATCGCCTGGCCAATGTCCGCCACGCCGACGTCATCTACGTGCTCGACCGAGGGCAACTGGTCGAGTCGGGCAGTCACGAAGAGCTCATCGCGTCCGGCGGCCGCTACGCCGAGATGTTCGCGATCCAGGCCGCCGGCTACCACGAGCCGGAGTAAGCGCCGGCATCCGGTCAAGGCCTCGCGCTACGAGTGAGGCTCGGCCTCGGCTGCCCAAACTTTGTCCCGGTAATGGCCGGCGAGGATGCGCAGGATCCGCTTCTTCCGGGCGGCGTCGACGGTGACCGGCGGCCGCTTCAGCAGAATCTGCAATCGCCGTTGCAGGATCCGGCGGACTAAATCGAGGTTGGAGAGGTTGACCAAA
>DATEDP010000030.1 GCA_035281585.1 bacterium | reverse complement strand
TGCAGAACAAGGGCAAGCTGGAGCAGCGGGTCTACGATGTGCCCAAGCCCATCGACCAGGAGATCTCCCGGCTCAAGCTCAAGGCCCTGGGCGTCAAGATCGACGTCCTGACGCCGGAGCAGGAGCGCTACCTGGCCAGCTGGCAAGAGGGGACGTAGGGGCGGGCCTTGCGCCCGCCCGCCGGCACCGCGCATCGGGCGCCCGCCAGGGTCGCCCCTACAATCCAATTGCCGATATTCCCCAAAATCTTCATAATCACGTTGTGAGCCAAGGTTTCGGCATCCTTATGGTCCTGCTGTTGGCGTCCACCGGGATCGCCCTGTCCTACTTCGACCCCGACTTCCTGGATCGCTCGACTTCGCTGCGCAGCCTCTTCGAACCGATCTTCTTCTTCGTCCTGGGCGCCCTGCTCGGGCTGATGGTCGCCAAGCTCCGCAAGCGGCCCCACGAAAGCCCCGCCCTCTCCGAGGAGCAGGAAAAGCGATCCCATCACGATGCCCTGACTCAAGCCTACAACCGGCGCCACATGGACAAGGTCCTGGCCCAGTTTTGGGAGATGGGCCAGCAAGGCAGCGCGCCCTTTTCGCTGCTGCTGCTCGACATCGACAATTTCCGCACCATCAACGCCCGTTTCGGCCATGACGTCGGCGACCGGGTGCTCCAGTCGATCGTTCAGAACATCCAAGGCAACACCCGCAAGACCGACATGGTCTTCCGCTGCGGGCCCGACCGCTTCTTGCTGCTGCTGCCGATGACCCGCGGCGAATTCGCGTTGACCCTGGCCAACCGGCTGCGCGAGGAGTTTTTCAAGCTGACCTTCCGGGGCTTGGCTCGGGAGACCTTCAAGGCCGATTTCAGCGTGGGAGTGATCGAGTATCGCCCGGAGCTCGGCGGGCTGGCGAACTTAATGCAAAAGGTGGAAGAAGCTCTGGCTCGTGCGAAAAAGGAAACTGATAGGGTTTCCTTGGCCGGTTAAAAAATCTCTCTCAGTAGCCCCAATAATGCTGCAAGGAACATCTCGCGCCGATATTGGCATTCCTGGTGCCCTGGTGTATTTGAAACCGAGCGGCCCCTCGGAGGTTTTGTATCCCATCGTTATACCCCCCACCCCGAAGGTCCATGTCGTATTTGGACTCACAAGGAGCATTGATCGGCAAACCGTTTTCGTTTCCGGGGTCCGCCGAATAGTCGGGATGCCAACACTCCTCTGTCCATTCCCAAAGATTGCCCGCCATATGGTAAGCGCCTATCGAGGAGATCCCGAGAAAGGCATTCACCGGATAAGTGCCCCCGGCACCACAACCAAAGCCGGAAACTGAGCCCGATTCATTAAAAACAGCCTGCTGGTCGGAACAGAGGGGAGCGTCGTTGCCATGAGGATAGGTCAGCGAAAGAGGGCCTCGGGCCGCATATTCCCATTCGGCCATGCTCGGAGCTCGGGCGCCAGGCCGGATAAAATTGCAAACATCCATGGCGCCACCCCAAGTTAGAAAATTGGCGGGATGCAAAGGGCGGCTTAGGGAAGTATTCATTCCCCAACCTCCGGTATCCCAATGGCCAGTCAACCGTGAGTTGCAATCTCCTGCCGCCACGCAGGCTTCATGGGCTTCAACCGGCACTTCGTATTTACCGATGAAATAGCCTTCCTGAAATTGAACCTCATGCTGTGGAGACTCGGAGGCTTGATGAAAGGGGGCCTCTTCATCGGTTCCCATCATAAAAGATGCGCCCGCTGGAACATATATCCACCGATCGTATTCCTGCCAAGGTTCGGCGATCGAATTTCGATGGTATTCACAAGACCCTTGCTCGTTACACGAGGCCGAATAGCCGTGAAGAGTGGGGCAAGTGACTCCTTCGCATGCAAGCGGTTCAGAAGGCGGTTGACAGAGCTGGACGAAGCTCTCGTCATCGCACATCACGCTGGACCCCAGAGCCCCGAGCATATTGCTCCAATCTTGGGGTCTTAATGGGTTACCCAAAGCGTCGCGCTCCAAGGAGCACATCCAACGGGCACCGCCGAGGTGAGGACAGTATTCGGAATATTCGTGAGGATGAATGAGGCCATTGAATCCATGGTGCTGGGCAACTTCGAGCAAGGCATGCATGAATTCATGGGGCAAAAAGGATCTGAGCTGCCCCGGCTTCTCGACATTGTAGGAATTCGTGATGTGACCGTGAATCAATGCAAAGGGAGGATTGGTGCGATAACTCAATGGGTAAGTTTGAGGAGTATCCGGCGCCATCAAGTCGTTATTCCAAGCGTTGAGCACCAAATACCCGGCAAACCGCAGCGGATCCTCGCCCGAAGCCACAATATCCGCTTCCAACGGCGCGAGGTCGGCTTTTAAAAGGTAATAATTGAGTCCCTCAAACGAACTCGCGTTAAACTCGATTTCGGGAGAATCCACTACGGCGTTTAGAACCCTTGAGGGCGTCATCAAGACAAACTCGACTGCCAGCGGAGAGCAGCCTCGAGCATACATGCCCATGGAGAGGTCCAGGCCCCGCCGAATCCAATCTTTTGTCGCCTCGACATCGCCGGCAAACAGTCTTTCCGAAAGACACACCCGGGTGGGTTCCGCACCGGAGTCGGCCATATCGACACAATCGTAAAATAATACGGCTAAGGGATATTTGACCTGGCAGATGGCACCGGGGCTGCCACCGTCCCCGGCATCCGATGCTCCGCCTTGACCGGCATCCGGAGCGGCGCCGTCATCAGAAACACCCCCATCATCGACCTCGCCCTTCCCCCCGTCTGAATGGGTCGTGTCCACGTCCACGGGAGGATGGTGACTGCAACCCTGCAGGCTCGAAAACAAAGCCCATGGAGTGTAAGACCAAGGGGTTCCCCAGCTTCCCCGAGAGACGGAGCTCGGATGGCGAGCCGAACGGATTGCCGCCAAATGATCGCGGTCGCCTATTTTCTCGCGCTTGGCTTGATTTGCCGGAGGTGGAAGGGGCGCGGCCGAAGCCCGCAATTCCGAAGAATATGAACCGGGTAGAAATTTTAAAATGGGAAAGTTCAAGCAAGACCCCACCGCCAAACTTACCCGGTTCCTGGGCATATTTTTCGACTGCCGCGCTTAAATGTTTCTTAATTATTAGAGTATCTTGGAGCAAATCAGTAGAATCTCGCACTCATGTTATTGCCTCGGAATGCTCATCGCTTGCATTGGCTTTTTTTCTTCCTACTATTTGGCTTGAGCGCCTACCTCCGCCATTTTGCCTTTTTTCTCCCATCCAACATTGGCGATTCGCCGACCTACCAGGCTTTGGCCATGAAAATGGATCGCGGCTTCATGCAACACTACGACATTTACCACTACCGCATCATCCAACGGCCGGAAAAAGTGCTGGTGGATTATGTCTGGGAAGACAATCCTGCTCTTTGGAATTCCCACCGCACCCGCATCATTTATCGGCTGCCCCTGCACATCCAGCCGCCTCTGTACCCAACTCTCATCTGGATTTCTCACAATATTTTTCAGCCCGAGGCTCCCTACTCATCGGTGGCCGCCAATTTCGGCAGAAGGGTGGTCTCCCACCCGCCCTGGGACCTAGCCAAAGCCCAATTTTACGCAATATTCGTATCTTTCTTTTTCTCATTGGGAACCTTGGCCCTCGCCTACCTCTTCTGCCTGCGGTTCTTTTCCTTTCGCGAAGGCTTGCTGACGGTTGCCATCCTGGCGACTTCGCCGGTCGACATTGCGGTTGGGACCAAGCTTTACGCCGATGGAGTTTTGTCCTTCCTGACCTTTCTTAGCCTTTTTCTATATTTCCTCAGTCTGGACCGGAAAGGGTCGAAAGCCATTCTCTTGGCTTCTCTGGCGGGCTTGAGCTTGGGCCTGGCTTATTTGACTAAAGTCAGCGGCATTCTTTTCGCGTTCGGATTCCTGGTCGCCACAATCTTTCATCCCAAATTCCTGGTCGAGCGGCTCAACTCGGTCTTGCTGCTGATCGCGGGGACGGCCGCTCTAGCCGTCGCCTCGCCCTGGCTCGCCTTGAACTATCATTATTACGGATCTATATTCGCCGGCACACCGGCGGACCCCGGCAACTCTTGGTATCGCTATGTCTTCGGCCGCCCGCTCCGAGCCTACCCCCTAGGTCTGTTTTGGTTTGCGCCACCACTCTTGGCCGGAATCGTCGCCGGCCTGGCTTCTCTCGCGGCCCCGCGCCGACGTTGGCGGGAATTCACCCTGTTCGCCATGGCTGTTTTCTACATGGCCATGTTCATGGTCTTCGCCCGAACCGGGACCGCCGGAGTCGAAGACCGCTATCTTTTGCCGATTTACCCCTTGCTCGCGGTACTAGCTGGAGTTGGGCTTGTCGCTGTTATCCAACGAATCCCCGGAAGGCACTTGCGCAAAGCCGCTTACGGATTATTGATCCTGGGCTTGCTCGCTTCAGCGGCGCGTTCCGCGGAGATCGGATTGAGTTACAGCTTCAGGGCTATGGTGGTATTCAAGCCCTTCGGATATTGATTCTTCATAAACGACCTCTCCAGCGCCGAGCTCAGGGAGCCCGCGCCACCGCGATAAACCCATGCCCGCTGCCCACCGCCCGCCCCAGAAAATAAAGCGAGCCGATGCCGGCGTTGACCAGCGGGCCGCGCTGACATTCGCAGTAGCGGAAGCGCTTCCAGAGCAAGGGGTCGGCCACTGAGGCCTCAACCTTGAGCCCGGCCCGCTCCAGCATCCGGCCCAAGGACCGCGGATTGAAATAAACCAGGTGATCCGAATGATAGAGCGAGAGCAGCGGAAATTTCACCCGGCCCAAAGTCGCCCGGGAGAGCCAGAGCGCGGTTTGGAAGAAAATCGACGAGGTGTTCGGCGTCCGCAGCACCAGGATACCGCCGGGCTTAAGCGCCGCCGCCATCCGCGCCAAATCCTCGCGCGGCTGAGCGCAATGCTCGATGACGTCCCAGGCGGTGATGACGTCGAACTTCCGCTGGTCGAGGATCCGGGCGCCGGCGATGCCGGATTGGACGATCCGGTCCTCGCCCAAACCCAAGCGGGTCCGCGCGGCCTGACAGGCGTATTCCGAAAGATCGAGGCCCCAGACCGCAAAGCCCGCCGCCCGGGCCTTTTCCAAAAAGATTCCGGTCGAGCAGCCCACATCCAGCAGGTCGCCGGAAGCCGCGTGCTTTTTCACCAGCTCGACCCGGCGCTGCGATTGCTCGGGGGCTCCGGTCGTCCGCTCGCTCGCGCCGCCGGAGCCGGCCATCTTCTCTTGATAGCTTCGGTCGTACATCCCCTCCTCCTCTTCCATCGACACCTGGCGATCGGTGAATTGGAGGGCGCAGGCCCGGCACTTGTAGATGGTCTGGGACACCGAGGGAACGCCCCAGCTCGAGCGAACCTGGGGGTTGCGCTCGAAGCGCAGAAAAGGAAAGGTGTCCAGGCTGTCGCAAACCACGCATTTCATCGGTCAACCTATTTCGGCGGCGCCGGCGGTGTTTTGCGCCGGATGTAAATGTCCCAAACTTTTTTCTGCCGGGGCCAGAGGAAGCCCCGGAACTCGCCATAGGCCTGGTCCAAGGTTCCCTTGGCCCGGGCTTCTTGGTAGGTCCGGACGATCCGCCGGCTGTTTTCGAAAACCCCTTCGGACCAATCGGTCCGGCCGTAGAGCTGAAGAGCCAAGCCGTACTTCGGCCAATAGTCTTGGCGGAGCCCAAGCAAGGCCAAGGTCAGGAAAGCGCCGAGCAGCAGCGGCCGCCAAGGCTCGGCAACCCGAGCCAGCAGCCAACCCATGCCGAAGACGGACAAGGCTACCATGCCGAAAAAGAGATATTCGAAATAACGGTAGGGATTGGGCAAGTAGGCCAGCAAGACCGCCGAGCTCATCGCCAGGATCCAAGCCAAGAGCAGCGCGGCCGCCGACTCCCGGCGAAATCGACAAATCGAGGCAACCAGCCCCAGGGGCGCCAGGGCCATCGGAAACAGGCCGGCATTCTTCTGGATCCAGGGATACAAGTCCCTCCAGCCGAACTTCAAGGACTGAAGGTCGCGGATGTATTTCACCCCTTCGGGCGCGATCTTGGAGAAATTCGTCAGGATGTACTCGTAGCTGTAAGTCTCCTCCAAGCCGAAGCGAAGCAGCAGCGGCCCGAACCAAATTCCCAGCAAGACCGCGGTTCCCAGGGCAAAGAGCGCGCCGCGCGAGAAGACCGGCGCCCAAGGCTCCCGGCTGAGCCAACGGCGGAACAACTCCAGCGGTAGGAAAAAGATCAAGATCGTTCCCATCCGCGGCGCCATCATCGGATGCATCAAGACGCCCACGCCGAGCAAGATTCCGGCCCAGAAATAAAGGCTCTTCGATTCCATCCTCCCCTTCAGCAAAAGGTAGAAGATCACCGCGCTGAGGCACCAAGCCAGGCCCCAATACCAGGGGAAATAGACGATGGGAATGCGCAGGGTCAGCCCGCCCCCGCTCACCAGAAAAAGCGCCAGGGTGCCGATCGCGCCGATCGGCCGCGAGCCCGAGAGAAATCCGAAGAAGGCGTAGAAGACGAAGACGAAGCAAGGCAGGAAGATCAGCGAGAAGTAGCGAAAGAGGTCGATGTGCTCGAGGCCCGGCACCAGGACGAAGAGGTTGGCCAGCATCGCGTGAAAGCCCATCGGGTACATGTTCAGGATGAAGGTCGAATAGAAAGGCAAGCCGTTGGGCTGGGGGCCGTCGATCTGAGTGGCCAGGAGCAGGACCAAATGGCCGTAAGTGTCGCCCATCATCGAGACGCTCGAGGTCCGGGCTCGCAGGATCATCTCGGCCCCCAAGACCAAGACCAGGGCCAGAACCGGCCAAGCCAGCCAGGCTCCGCCCGGCGCCGGCTCCTCCTTCAACAAGAAGCGGAGCGGCCGAAACAAAAAAGCGGTCAGGCCATAGGTCAGGGCCAAGCAGGTCAGCACCGCCGGCACTCCGTATTTCCATTGCAGGTATTTTTGGAGAAAGGCGGCTAAGACATGGGCGGTCATGCCCCAGCCGAAGGCCAGGAGAAAACGATTCGGGCTTAAGAAGGGTCCCCGGGGCTCGGCCCGGGCGAAGAGAAGCAGGCCGGGCAACAGATAGAGGCCATAGAAGGCCAGCAGGAGAAGAAGCAGGCGAGCCGGCTCGAAACGCAGGATGTAAAGCAGCTCGGGAGTCTTGTGGATGACTTTGGGATAGGGCCAGAGGGCGTAAGCCAGCAAAGGAAGCAGCAGCAAAAGCAGCCAGGAAAGATTCCATCGAGGCTGGGGGAGGCTCGGAGAAGGTGGAACCATTGGTTTAACGAGACCGCAACATCGCCGTGATTTCAAGGGAAATATCGACGGCCGGCGCCGAATGGGTCAGAGCCCCGACCGAGATGAAGTCGACGCCGGTCTTGGCGATCTTGCCGACGGTCTGGAGCTTGACGCCGCCCGAGGCTTCCAAGCGGCAACGCCCGGCCGCGATTCGCACCGCTTCGCGGAGCTGGGGCGGCTTCATGTTGTCGAGCAGGACATGACGGGCGCCGGCCTTCATGGCCTCCTCCAACTCCCGCCGGTTCTTGACCTCGACGATGACCGGCAGCCGGATTTTGGCGACCTGAAGGCGCCGCAAGGCCTCGCTCACCGAGCCGGCCGCCACCAGGTGATTGTCCTTGGCCATGGCGGCCGATTTCAGGTCGAAGCGATGATTGAAGCCACCGCCGGCCCGCACGGCGTAGCGCTCCAGCCAACGCAGTCCCGGCGTGGTTTTTCGGGTATCCAGGATTTTAGCCCGGCTACCCTTCGCCGCCTCGACGTAACGCCGGGTCAGGGTCGCGATGCCCGAGAGCCGCTGGAGGAAATTCAAGGCGACCCGCTCGGCCGAGAGGATGGCGCGAGCCGAGCCTTGGAGCTCGGCGAAAACGGTCCCGCGCTTCAGCCTTTGGCCGTCCTTGGCCTTGGGCCGAAAACGGATTTTGGGATCGAGGAGGCGAAAGGCAAGCTCGGCGACCTCGAGCCCGCAGAGGACCAGGTCTTGCTTGGCTAGCAAGATGGCCTTGGCTTGCCGGTTTTTGGGGACAATGGCTCGGGTGGTCCGGTCGGCGAAGGCAGCGTCCTCACGGAGGGCGGCGAGAACGAGCGCACGCAGTCTCGCCCTCCCCCCTTGCGGGGGAGGGTCGGGGAGAGGGGTATCGGCGCGGGGTTTGTCCATTCGGCTAACGGCGCCCCCTCTCCCGGTTCGCCTTCGGCGAACCACCCTCCCCCGCAAGGGGGGAGGGTTAGAGCAAGCTGAGGGCTTCTTCGATTTCCTTGATTTTCTGGCGGTACTCGGCCTCGGCGACTTTCTTCTCTTCGAGCAGCTCGGGCGGCGCCTTGGCGACGAACTCCTGGTTGCCGAGCATCTTCAGCGTCGAGTTGAGGCCGTTCTGGAGCCGGGCCAGCTCTTTCTCCTGCCGCTGCCTTTCCTTGGCCAAATCGACCACGCCTTTGAGATCGACCCAGACCGAGAGATCGCGAAAGCGGGTCACGCCCCGGGCGACGCCCTTTTCCGACTTGATGGCGGCCTCGTTCAAAACCAGCTCGCCGACCTTGCCGAGGTTGGCGACATAGGGAAGAATCTCGGGCAGCTGGCCGGCCAAGGCCGCATCGCCGGTGAAGAGCACCGCCTTCTTCAGCGAAGCCTGGTCTGAAATGCCGGTTTCCTTGCGGATCTGGCGGAGCTTGTCGACCAGCGCGGTCAAGGCCTCGATCTTGGCCTCGGAAGCCGCCAACGCTTGCCGTTGATCTTTCGGCAACACCTGCGGAAAAGCCGAAGTGGCGAGCAAAGCGTCCTGGCGCGGAGCGATCCGCTGCCAAAGGTCTTCGCTGATGAAGGGCATGAAGGGATGGAGCAGGCGCAGGCTTTGATCCAGGATGAAGACCGCCACCGTGGCGAACTCGCGCTTCATCCCGGCATCTTCGGGCTTTTCGGACTTGAGCCCGGCCTTGATCAGCTCCAAGAACCAATCGCAATAAGTGCCCCAAAAGAAATGATAAGCCGCCATCGCGGCGTCGTTGAAGCGGTACTCGGCCAGGCTCCAGCGCACCTCCTCCACCGCCGAGCTCAGCTTGGCCAGGATCCAGCGGCTCACGTCTTGCTTGAGCTCGAGCCGAGAGGCCTCGAAGTCGATCTTCTTCAGGCCTTCGAGGTCGGCCAAGGAAGAGGCCGTGCTGAGCACGAAGCGAGCCGCGTTCCAAACCTTGTTGCAGAAATTCCGATAGCCCAGGATCCGCTCCTCGCTGAGCTTGATGTCCCGGCCCTGGGCGGCGAAGGCCGCCAGCGTGAAGCGGAAGGCGTCGGTGCCGAACTTCTCCATCACCTCCAGCGGGTCGATGACGTTGCCCTTGCTCTTGCTCATCTTCTGGCCCTGGGCGTCGCGGATCAGGGCGTGGATGTAGACGTCGCGGAAGGGCACCTGGCCGGTGAAGTGGATTCCCATCATCATCATCCGGGCCACCCAGAAGAAGATGATGTCGAAACCGGTGACCAGGGCCGAGGTCGGGTAATAAGTCGCAAGCCGCGGCGTTTTCTCCGGCCAACCCAAGGTCGAAAAAGGCCAGAGGGCCGAGGAGAACCAGGTGTCGAGGACGTCGCTCTCCTGCCGGAGGTCGTTGTGGCCGCAGTGGGGGCAGAGCTTGAGGTCGGTGCGGGAGACGATGACCCCGTCGCTGGGATGCTTGCTCTCGGCGCAGCGCCCGCAGTACCAAGCCGGAATCCGGTGGCCCCACCAGATCTGGCGCGAAATGCACCAATCGCGGATGTTCTCCATCCAATTGAAATAGGTGTTTTCCCACTGAGCGGGAACGATCCGGGTGTGGCCTTGGCGGACGGCCTCGATGGCCGGCTTGGCCAGCTCGGCCGTCTTCACGAACCACTGCATCGAGAGGTAGGGCTCGACCACGGTCTTGCAGCGATAGCAATGGCCGACGCTGGTCTTGTAATCCTCGACCTTGACGAGGAGCCCTTGCTCCTCCAAAGCCTTGACCACGTTGGTCCGGGCCTCGAAGCGGTCCTGGCCGGCGAAGATCCCGGCCTCTTCGTTCATCCGGCCCGATTCGTCGAAAACCTGGACCCGCTCCAAGCCGTGGCGGTTGCCCAGCTCGAAGTCGTTGAAGTCATGGGCCGGCGTCACCTTGACCGCCCCGCTGCCGAAGCTCGGGTCGACCATCTCGTCGGCCAAGATCGGGATGAGCCGCTTGGTCAGCGGCAGCTCCAGCCGCTTCCCGATCCAATGCTTGTAGCGCTTGTCGCCGGGATGGACCGCCACCGCGGTGTCGCCGAGCAGGGTCTCGGGTCGGGTGGTGGCGACGACGATGAAATCCTGGGGATCGGCCTCCAGCGGATAGCGGATGTGCCAGAGATGGCCCGAGACCTCCTGGTGGTCGACCTCGAGATCGCTGAGCGCGGTATGGCAGCGCGGGCACCAGTTGATCAGGCGCTGAGCCCGGTAGATCTTGCCCTCTTCATAGAGCCGGACGAAAACTTCGCGGACCGCTTGCGACAGGCCCTCGTCCATCGTGAAGCGCTCGTGGGCGTAATCGAGGCTGCAGCCCAGCTTCTTGAGCTGGTTGCGGATCGAGCCGCCCGACTCTTCCTTCCATTTCCAAACCCTTTGCACGAAGGCCTCCCGGCCGAGGTCGTCGCGGGTTTTGCCTTCGGAGCGCAGCTGGCGTTCGACCACGTTTTGGGTGGCGATGCCGGCGTGGTCCATCCCGAAGACCCAAAGGGTCGGCCGCCCTTCCATCCGGTGGAAACGGATCAAAATATCCTGGAGGGTGTTGTTGAGGGCATGGCCCATGTGGAGCGAGCCGGTGACGTTGGGCGGCGGAATGACGATGCAATAAGGGTCTTTCCCCGCCGGGGCCTCGTCGGGGGCCGAAAAAACGCCGGCCTTTTCCCAGGCGGCCCACCAGGCCTTCTCGACGTTCTGCGGTTCGTAGACTTTGGGAATCTCGTCTTGTTGGGGGGCGGACATGGAAACCTATTCTTGCATCAGGCGCTCGAGTTGCTCGCGGATCAGGCGCTCGGCGAGCTCGGGGACGATTTCCCGGGCGACCCGCTCGATGACCTCGGCCGCGATGGCCTCGAGCCGCTCGGGATCCAAGGGCAGGCCGGTCTCGGCCTGGGGCGCCGCGACGTTGGGCAAGGGAGTGACTTCTTCTTCGCCTAATTCTGGATCGTCCCAAACGCTCGACATGAGGCCTCCTTTGCGGGGAATCAGCCTTGGTTAAACCATTCTTTCCCGCCGATACAATAGGAAAATCACTAGCCCAAAATTCATTGAAAATCGATGCTTTTTAAGTCAGGAAAACTCAGCGCCGAATGAAAAAATTCCTCCAAAACCTCGTCCCCTGGCTGATCGCGGCGGCCATCCTGTTCTATCTTTTCCGCAAGATGCCGCCGGCCCAAGTCGCGGCCAGCCTACGGGAGGTGAACCTGCCCTTCTTCCTCGGGTTCGGGCTCTTTTATTTTCTGCTCATCGGCAGCATCGACACCTGGGGCCTGTCCCGAGTTTTGAGCCGTTTCGCGGCCCCGGTCGGCTTCATCGAGCTGCTGCCGGCCCGGGGCGTCAGCTACCTGGTCGCGCTGGTCAACTACAACGCCGGCCAAGCCGGGATCGCCTTCTATTTGAAGCGGACCAAGGGCGCGAGCCTCTTCAAGACCCTGGGCGCCATCTTCTTCATCGCCATCGTCGACCTCTATTGGGTGATCTTCCTGGCCTTTCTCGGCACTTTCCTGATGAAGGTCGAGTACGCCGGCATCGACGTCCAAAGCTGGGTGCGCCGAGTTTCTTACGTCTCGCTGGCCGCCCTCTTCCTCCACCTCGCCTTCTGGCGCGGATGGTTCGGCAAGCTCCTGCCCAAGGCCATGCACTTCCGGGTCGGCGATTGGCTGCGCGGCCGCCATCTCTTCCAAGCTTTCCATCACGCCACGCTCGGCGATTATTTGCGGATCGCCCTGCTCCGGCTCCCGATCCACGCCACCATCATCACCGCCTTCTGGTTCGTGGTCCGCTTGGGCGGAGCCGAGATCGCCTTTCGCGACGTCGTCGCCGCGGTGCCGATCGTCCTGCTGATGGGCGCGCTGCCGCTGACTCCCGGCGGCCTCGGCGCCACCCAGCTCGCCACCGTGGAGCTGCTCAAGAGCCACACCCGCACGCCGCCGGGAGTGCCGGCCGCCGAATTGCTGCTGGCATTGTCCCTTTCCTGGATGGCGCTGAACTACCTGCTCAAGGCATTGGCCGGACTCGTCATGCTGCGCCGCGGCTCGCGCGAGCTGTTTCGCGAAACCGCCGATGATGCAGCGCGTAGTGAGGAACTTTAGCCGCCGCTGAATTTTCCCTTGGATTTCTCCTCCACCTCCCATGCTAAGATGGGGTCGAGAGAGTGAGGTGAAGCGGATATGGATGATGCGATACGGGTCATCGAAGCTTCGGGACTCGAGGATTATTTCCGCCAGGAAATCCAGAGCGTCTTTCACAATCAAAGGGTCCAAGCCCACCCTAACACCGAGTTCTACCTAGTCCGCCTCCTCTCCGATTTCGGCCGCAGCGATCAGCTCTACAGCAGCGAGCAAGAAGACCAAGCCCTCGCCATCCTTTACCTTCAATCGATCCAGGACAACGGCCTCTCGGGCTTGCGGCTGCTCAAGCAAATCGCCGACTTCGCCCTCTACATCTCGGGCTTCTTCCAGGATTCGCTCCAGCGGCAGAACATCGACCTGAGCTATTACGTCGCCATGGGCGGCAATGCCTATCGCCGCCTGCATTCGCGGGCTCGCGACACCAGCCACGGCGAGTCCTTCGCCGAGACTTTCCGGGAGCTGTCCCAGGGCTTCGTCCGCTTCGTCGACGTCTTGGCCGAGATCAGCGAGCGCTCCAAGCTCACCACCGACGTCGAGCTCCTCCGGCTCTACGAGAAGTGGCTTTGCACCAAATCGGAGAGGCTCAAGGCCAAGCTGAGATCGCTGGGCATCGACCCGCTCCACCTCGATTTTCCTTCGACGCGGCATTGAATGTTTCAAAACCTCCAAAATTGGATCGAGAGCACTTACGGGCTGGATGGCGAGGAGGACTTATCGCCCTACCGGATCGGCAAGCGCGAGCTGAAGCACTTCCTCAAGCCCGGCGATCCTTTTCGCGAGGCCGAAGAGGTGGTGCTCTGCACCGAGAGCGGCGGCGAGTGCTTTCTGGGTCTTTATCTTCAGCCCCGCGGCGGGCGGCTTCACCGCCTGCTGACGACCTTGGAGGGCGTCTCCCATCTCCGCCTGATGATGCATCGCCTCAAATCGGGCGAGAGCCTCAGCCGGCTGGAGCTGGAGCTCCAAGCCGAGGTCGACAAGTTCGTCTTCCTCCGGCTGCGCCAGCCGCGGGAAGATCCGGCCTACCACCTCCGCCGGGCCGCCGAGCTGCCGGGCTTGAGCGCCGAGCAGCGCCGGATCTACGAGGACTCGCGGCGCTTGGCCAATCGCTATTGCGGCCGGTTGGAGCGGGAATTCCTCGCGACCCGCTCCCAGGACGGGCTCTTCCGGGAGCTCCGCGAATTCTACCGGATGAGCCACTGGCGAAAGCTGGAGCATTTGGGGGCTCCGTGATCCCGTAGCAAGGGGCTTCAGCCCCGCCTTGCGGAGGGCGGGCCTAAAGGCCCTTGCTACAAGGGAGGAGTCGGGCTAATCAGCCGGCCGTGCGATTTCGACGCCTGTTGATTTTTCTTTTTTTCTTGGGCTGCCTGACGCCAAGTACGGCATCTGCCGAGCCGCCGCCCTTTCGCGGCATGGCCCTCGGCCTATTCAGCAAGGAGCCGGACTACGACTACGGCAAGGATTTGAAAGAGCTGAAGGCGATCGGCGTCAACGCCATCCTCCTCGTCGTCAACTGGTACCAAAGCGACATCCGGGCCACCTTCATCGAGTCGCGGCCTGACAACGGCCACGAGAATAGCACCATCTCCGATCGAAAGCTGATCCGGGTCATCGAGCAAGCCCATGGCCTCGGCATGAAGGTCGTTCTCTTCCCCTACTTGCGCTTCGACCACCGGGGGCCGGCCGATTGGCGCGGGGTCCTCGCGCCCAAGGATTTCGAGGCCTGGGCCCGGGCCTATGAGAATTTCATTTTCCACTATGCCGATCTCGGCAAGGCCCACGGCGTCGAGCTGCTCAGCATCGGCAGCGAGCTGGGCTCGCTGGAGACCAAGACCGAATTCTGGACCGGCTTGATCCGCAAAGTGCGGAAGCGCTTCCCCGGCGAGCTGCTTTATTCGGCCAATTGGGACCATTACAGCTATCCCACCTTTTGGCGCGAGCTCGACTACATCGCGATGACTTCCTACTACCCGCTTTCCAAGGGGCCCAACCCGACCTTTCCCGAGCTGCTCAAGACCTGGCAGGATTTGAAAAAGAAGATTTTGGCCTTCAAAGCCCAGTACCCGCAAAAGCTGATCTTCACCGAAGTGGGCTACCCCTCGCTCGACGGCGGCAACGTCAATCCCTGGAATTATTTCGCCCAGGCCAGGGTCGACGTCGAGGAGCAGGCGCTTTGCTACCTGGCTTTCATCGAGGCCTGGCGCGACACGCCGGAGCTGGCCGGCGTCTTCTGGTGGGTTTGGTTCGACGCCGGCGGACCGCAGGACGGCGGCTTCACCCCCAAAGGCAAGCCGGCGGAGAAGCTGCTGAAGGATTGGTACGGCGGCCTGTAGGGGCGGGCCTTGCGCCCGCCCGCCTGCATCAACGTCGTTGGGTAGATGGGGCGACCGCAAGGGTCGCCCCTACCAACGACTCGCGCAAGTTTCTTGCTTTTCGGCAACTTAGCGGCGATAACCCCTTCGATGCGGCAGACCCTCTTAGCGCTGATTTTAGGGACCTTCGCGGTCGCCCTCCTGGCCCGCCCGGCCTCGGCCCTGGTCGAGGACAGCCGCACCGGGCCCTTCAAGCCCAACGTCACCAGCCCCTACCGTTTCGGTTATTCGCCCAAGCCCAATGTGCTGCCGGGCACCCGGCCCAAGAAGAAATGCATTCCCCACGGCCTGGCCCGCTGCATTTCCCGGCCTCGGCCGCTCAGCCCCTTCGCCTCCCAAGTCCAACGGCAAAGCTGGGGCGCCAACCATCCGCTGATCAAGCGCAATCAGCCCTTTCAGCCCGAGCCCAGCTACGAAGTCATGGATTAAAGGTAGCAAGGGGCTTTAGCCCCGCTCCAATTTGCTTTCGCCGTAAGCCGTGAAGTCCTTGGAGTAGATCCGCACCGTCGCGGTCAGCATCGCCATCACCATCGGTCCCACCAGGATGCCGATCGGCCCGAAGACCGCCAAGCCGCCGAAGAAGCTCAAGAAAAGGATCAGCGGGTGCATATTGCTCCGGGTCAGCATCGGCCGGAGCACGTTGTCGGCCATGCCGATGACGATGCCGAAGACCCCCAGGATGACGGCGCCTTGGATCTTGCCCTGCACCAGAAGGGCGATGATGAGAGGGATGATGACGATGCCGGTGCCCAGCATCGGCAAGAAGGACATGAAGAAGGTGATGACGCCCCAGACGAAGTAGGCCGGAATTCCCGCGAAGTAATAGCCGAAGGTCGAGAGGATGGCCTGAACCAGGCCGGTCATGAAATTGCCGTAAAAGACGCCGTTGATCGTGTCGCGGATCTCCTTGGCCAGGCGGCGCTCGTACTGGTCCTTGACCGGCGAGAGCTTGATCAGCAAGTCGAAGAAATTGCTGCCGTCGCGGAAGAAATAATACATCACGATGACCATGATGAAGAGATGCAGGAAGACGTTGGCCGTCCCGGCCAAGACCGCCGGCGAATACTGGGCCAAGGTCTGGGCGATCCGGGTCACGCCGCGCTGAATCCAGGGCACCAGGTCGAAGTCGAGGCCCGAGACGTACTCGAACTTCGCCACCCAAAAGGCCGCCTTTTGCTGGACGCTGGCCAAGAGGCCCGAGAAGGTGCTCTGCGAGATTTCGATATTGCTGGAGGCCACCAAGGAGGCGAGCTGAGTCGTCACCAGCATCAGCAAGACGGCGATCGGAATGAAGATGAAGAGGATGACCGCGAAGACCGAAGCGAGCGCCGCCAAATTTTGGCGGCCCTTGAGCCAACGCAGGATCTTATTGTGGAGCGGATAGAAGAGGACGGCCAGGATGCCGCTCATCAGCAAGGTTTGGACGAAGGGCCACAGCAGATAGGCGCCGATGGCCAGCATCGCGACTAAAAGCAGGATGAAAGCCCGCTGCTCGGTTTTTGCGGAATTCGAAGCCATTAAACCTCGACCCAGACATCGTCATTTTCCAACTTCACCGGATAACAGGCCAGCTTGGAGTTGGGATTGTCCACGTTGACCCCGCTGCAAACGTCGAAACTCCAAGCGTGCCAGGGACAGGTCACCACCTGGCCGTTGAGCTCGCCTTCGCCCAAAGGACCGCCGCGGTGGGGGCATTTGTTCTGGACCGCGTGAAATTCGCCGCCGACGTTGAACAAGGCCACCGCCGTTTCACCGCAATCGGCCACCACTCCGGTGCCGGCGGGGATGTCCTGCTGCTTGGCCGCTTTGATCCAGTTCGCCATAAAATCACCAAGGCAGGGGCGCGGTGCCGGCCGGAGCCGGTGGAGTCAGGGCCGGCGGGCTGGCCATCGGCCTGGGCGTCGCCTGCGGAACCGCCGGCCCCTTGCCGATTCGGGCCAGCAGCTGCTGGCGGATCTTCTCTTTGTCGGCGCCCTGATAGAGGGCGTCGAATTCCTGCCAGGCCTGGGCCTCCTCGCCCAACATCAGATAGTCGGTGACGATCTGCAGGGCATTGGCCGGCCGGTAGCCCTTGGCCAAGGCATCGCGCTGCGCTTGAATGTCGTCCAAGAACACTTGCCGGAACTCGCGGTCGGCCCGCTGATAGGTGCCTCCCTTGATGGTGTAGATCGCCGGCGGAAAGGGGCTTTCCGAGTAAGGTTGATCGCCGAGGTAGCTGAAATCGGGATTGCAGCTGATCAGCTCGAGCTTCTTGTCGCCGTTCAAATCCTCGAGGCTGATCTTTTCGCCGCAGTCCTTCATCGGCAGGTCGGCCATCTTTTGCAGCGGCTTGGACAGCGAATAGACCACGTAGTTGTAGCAGCAGTGCCCGCCGCCGCTGTAATTCTGCAGCAGGAGATCCTCGATGCCGTCGCCGTCCACGTCGAGCAACCCGCCCTTCCAGCCGATGGCGAAGGCGCGGGGGTCGGGGGTCAGCCAAGTGCCGGTGTATTGGGTCACGGTGCCGCCGTCATTGGGGATGATCCGGGCCTTCATCGACTCGACCCGGGGATATTTGCCGGTAGTCATCCGCTGTTGGATCTCGACCTTGTAGTTGGTCAGCTTCTTTTCCCGAACCACCTTGTAGGGCGTCACCGATTCCAGGCCGGTGGTGGGCGCCGCCGATGCGGCGGGCTTGGCCGGGTCGGCCCAGGCCGGCAAGGCGAGGGTCAGAAATGTCAGGGCAAGCAAGATTCGTGGACCCATGAAGACCTCGTATGCTAGTTCTAAGCTTATCTTAAGCAAAAAATGAAGCAAAACATGGATAAACGCTCGATCGTCGCGGCCCTGGAGGAAATGGGCGAGCTCCTCGAAATCCAGGGCGAAAACCCATTCAAAACCCGAGCCTACCAACAGGCCGCCCAATTGCTGCAAGGCATGGTCGACGAGCCGGCCGACCTGGTCAAATCGGGCAAGCTGGCCGAGCTGCGCGGCATCGGCCCGGCCCTCAACCAAAAGATCACCGAGATGGTTCAAACCGGCCGCTCGACTTACCTCAACGAACTACGCCGCTCGGTCCCGCCCGGTCTGCTCGAATTGCTGAAAATCCCGGGCCTCGGCCCGCGCAAAGCCAAGCTGCTCCACGACAGCCTCGGCCTGCAAAGCTTGGGCGAGCTGGAATACGCCTGCAAGGAAAACCGGCTGCTCGACTTGAAAGGCTTCGGCGCCAAGAGCCAGGAAAACATCCTCAAAGGCATCGCGCTGTTCCGCAGCCACTCCGGCCGTTTCCTCTTCGACGATGCCCTCCACCAAGCCAAAGCCCGGCTCGCTTTTCTCCGTGGCTTGCCCGGCGTCCTCCGGGCCGAGATCGGCGGCTCCCTGCGCCGCTGCAAGGAGACGGTCGCCGACGTCGATCTGTTGGCGGCGGTCCAGGGATCGGCCGGGGGCCTGATCGAGCGCTGGGAGAAGCAGCCCGGAGTCCAGGAAATTTTAGCCTCGGGCCCGACCAAGGTCAGCGTCCGGCTGGCCACCGGCCTCCAAGTCGACCTGCGGATGGTGAGCGAAAAGGAATTTCCTTTCGCCTGGCTTTATTTCACCGGCAGCAAGGAGCACAACACCCTGCTCCGCGGCATCGCCAAGAACCGGGGTCTCAAGCTCAACGAGTACGGCCTCTTCAAGGGCGAGAAGCCGACGCCTTGCAAGAGCGAGGAGGACATCTATCGGGCGCTGGGTTTGCACTTCATCCCGCCCGAGGCCCGCGAGGCCATGGGCGAGATCGAGTACGCCGCCAAGCAGCCCTTTCCTGCTCTGATCCAGGAAAAAGATTTGCGCGGGATCTTCCATGTCCACTCCGATTGGAGCGACGGATCGGCGCCGATTTTGGAGATGGGTCAAGAAGCCGAGCGCTTGGGCTTCGAATACATGGGGCTCTCCGATCATTCCCAGACCGCGGTCTATGCCGGCGGCCTCAAGGCGGCGGACCTGAAAGCCCAAGCTAAGGAGATC
>DATEDP010000029.1 GCA_035281585.1 bacterium | reverse complement strand
TAGAGAGGCCTCGATGCATGTTCTGGTCGAAATCGCGGCGCTGCTCTTCCCGGTCTTCACCTCTTACGCTTGGCGGATCTGGGGTGTGAACAGCCGGCTCTCCGAGGTCTTGGCCGAGGCCGTTCCCGGGATCTCGGCCGGCCAGATGCAGCGGATCTTGGCGCCCCGCGGCCAGTGGATCAGCTTGGCTTTGGCCGTGATTTTCGGCGCCGTCTTGCTCGGGATCGGTCACTGGGTTTTTCCCTGGCATTGGGCCTTGGCGCTCTTCGCCGGCTCGCTGGGGCTGCTCCTGCTGACCAATTATCTGATCCCTTCGGATAAGACGCCGCATTACCTGAAGGTGATCCTCCGCCATTTGCGGAGAAAATCCCGAAAAGAAGCCGAACGGGGCGACGAGGAGCAGGCCAAGGCGATGGAGGATTTGGCCCAAAGGCTGGAAGTGCTTGCGGCCGAGCGAAAATTGTTCGAGGAAAAAGCCCCTAGCTATTGAAGGAGGAGACCCTATGTCCGAAGCCCCGATTCAAAGGTTGGAGAACGTCTCGGTCGACGCCAAGGCCAACATCTATTTCGATGGCCGGGTGGTCAGCCACAGCGTTTATGATTCCCACGGCAAGAAAAGCACCTTGGGTCTGATCTACGCCGGGTCCTACCAATTCAACACCGGCGCCCCCGAACGAATGATCATGACCGCCGGGACCTGCAAGGTGAAGCTCGCCGGCGAGGAAGAGTGGAAGACCTATGCCGCCGGCATGGAGTTCCGCGTTCCTGGGAATTCGGCTTTCGAGATTTCGGTGGTGAAGGGGATCTCGGAGTATATCTGCGTCTTCGAATAGCCTTCGCCATAACTATTTGAATTTATTAATATATTATTTATATATTCGAAGATTAGTATATCTTAGTATTTTTTAGTAAACTATAGTAAATACTAAATATATGGATCCTCGCACAAACCCCTACGCGCCTGGTGCCGGTACAAGACCACCCGAACTTGCAGGTCGAGATGAGATTATCGAGAAGGCTGCTATTGCCATAGATCGTTGTAAAAGCGGTCTCGCATTTCGCGGTCTTCTCTTGGTTGGGTTGCGAGGCGTTGGAAAAACGGTCCTGCTGACCCGTATTGCTCAAGATACTGAAGCGAGAGGTTTTGCCGTCGTTTCAGTTGAAACCCCGGAAAAACGATCGTTGCCTGCATTGTTAATTCCTCCCCTAAGAGGTGTCTTACTAAAATTAAGCAGAATGGCCGCCACCGAAGATTTGGTTAAACGAGCGCTACGAGTGCTCGGTGGTTTCGTTGAAGCCATGAAGGTCAAATATGAAGACATTGAATTTGGGGTCGACTTAGGAAAAGAGCCCGGCGTCGCTGATTCAGGGGATCTCGAGCATGATCTCATCGAGCTTTTTTCGGAGGTTGGAAAAGCCGCGAAAGAAAGGGGCACCGCATTAGTCCTTTTTATAGATGAGATACAATACATCGAGGAAGAGCAATTTGCCGCTCTCATCATGGCACTCCATAAGTGCACTCAAAGTCAGCTGCCAGTCGTCCTAATTGGAGCCGGCTTACCTCAGCTCGTGGGACTAGCGGGGCGGGCGAAATCCTATGCGGAGAGATTGTTTGAGTATCCAGAAATTGGGGCGTTGAATTCCGATGCGGCTAGAGCGGCTATTGAGACCCCTGCATTAAAACTAGGAGTAAAATACGAGGAGCCGGCGTTAAAAGAGATCCTTTCTCAAACAAAATGCTATCCTTATTTTTTGCAAGAATGGGGTAAGCACAGTTGGGAATGCGCAAGACAGTCGCCAATTACTTGTGAAGATGCGAACTGCGCTGGCCAGCTTGCTATCGCAGAGCTGGATGGAAGTTTTTTTCGGGTTCGTTTCGATCGTTTGACTCCAGGGGAAAAAAGATATCTACGTGCGATGGCGGAGCTTGGTGTCGGCCCTCATAGGTCAGGCGACATTGCTCATTTGTTAGAAAAAGAAGTCCAATCGGTTGCGCCGACTAGGGCGAGCTTGATTAAAAAGGGAATGATCTATAGCCCATCCCATGGCGATAACAGTTTTACCGTTCCTCTATTCGACGGTTACATGAAACGGGTTATGCCGGAATTTTAAACCTTTGGATATTGGCGATTAGCGCACCGATATCTAAAAGAAAATGCTCTCCAAAAAACAAAATATTACATTAAGTATAGAAGAAATCTTGGGGGTAGAGGGGGAAATAGACTTTCCCCTCTCCGCGATCAACCTGCATCACCTGGTCACCCTTCCCAAATCCCAGCTGCGCCGTTTCATCGGCGTTTTGAATCCGCGTCCGGAGAAGCCAGGACATCGGGGTAGGGGCTGGCGTCCAAGTCGTGATTCGCATCGAAGCGATTATATTCCAGAGGGGCGTCGCCCGGGGAACGGTACGGTGTGGGATCACATAACAGCCCACCCAGGCAAAGCACGTTAGTCAAGCCCACGGAAATTATGTTAACCCATGAACCACCCTCACCCAGGATCTCCTCTCGGGTCTGATTCGCTTTTTCGGTCATCCTCTTATCAAAGCCCGCATCGCCCGTTGTGGATCGGTTTCCCAAATAGGCCAGAATCGAACGGGCAAAATATAGATTGCCCCAATACGGGTCTTGCTGAGGCCGTTCCCGTATCGCAAGCTGATAGAGCTTCTCGGCTCGCTCCTTTTGGTCGGGAAGCATCAGAATCTGATGGATTTCACTTAAAGGAATGTCGTGCAAAGCTACTTGATCCGCCCTGTCAAGCCGATTAAGCATTCCGATGAAATCTCCCTGCATGGCCCAAGGCTCGCGTTTTTCAATGCCTTCTGCGACCACTTTTTTCAGCGCTTCCAGAGCTTTTTTTCGATTTTCATGCTCATAGAAAACAAAGGCACCTGTCTCGTCAGTTTTTTGATACTTGAGAGATCTGGGGATTCCTTCGGAATAAGTTTTTAGAACATCCAAAGTCGGTTTCCAGAGCAACTTGGCTTTGAGCTTGGTCATGTTGGCGGCAATCGGTGCCCACCGCTCTTGAACGACCTCGGCCAAGCTCCCGAACGCCTCGCTCCTGATTGGAGCCAAGTCACCTTTGAACTTTTCCTTGAGAGCGTCCGTGCAATGTTCAAACTCATCCAGGTCCAGTTTTTGGTCATGATCGAGGTCGCATTTTTTAATAAATTGGATTGTCTCTGCCTCCTTATCAAGGGCAACAACATCGGATGAACAGAGCCCTTTCAGTTTATCATCTTCCGTAAGGGAAACATCGGAGCCTTGGAAGACATCGGCAACCATTTCATGTCCGAGGAGTCCCTGGGCACCGTTAAGATTCTCCAGGTAAAGGTCTTTTATCGGTTTCAGATCGATGGATTCCGGAAGCGCGGACCGTTCGACCGATGGTGTGGACGGTTTATTGACGGGCGATGTCATAATCAACTCCTGGTATATAGACAATCTGGTCCGTCAAGGCCTGGGCTTCTGTTAATGGTTGGTTTTGAATCGGAGAAGCGCGGTCTAAGATCGAAGGTGAGCGATTGATCGCCGTGAGCGATTTGCTTCCCATCGTGTCCCCCTGACTGCCTCCCTATAGGCAGTTTAATTATCGGAGAGGGACAGGAGTTGTTTACAAATTACTAGAATTGAAACGAGATTTTGTGTTCGATAGAAAGGCGACGAAGGCCAACAAAGAATGAACTTGGCGAATGACCCGAAGGCACCAACATAAACCTTAGATGTGATCATATCTAAATCACTTTCAAAATATAGCACTTCAAATAGTCGGTTTCCGGCATCGCCAACAAAATGGGGTGATCGGCGGGCTGACCGCGTCGTTCCAGGAGCTGGATTCGCCGGCGGGCATCCTTGGCCGCCTCGGCCAGCATCCGCTCGAAGAGCTCGACCGCCATGTGCTGGCTGCAGGAAGAGGTGATGAGGATCCCGCCTTCCTGGAGCATCCGGAGGGCCCGGAGGTTGATCTCCTTATAGCCCCGCAGCGCTTGTTGGAGCGAAGCTCGGTTCTTCACGAAGGCCGGGGGATCGAGCGAAATCGTGTCGAAGCGTCGGCCTTCCTGGTCGGCCTCTTTCAGAAAATCGAAGGCATTGGCCTCCAGCACCGCGACATTGCCCAGGCCATTGGCCTTGGCGTTTTGCTCGACTTGGCGCAGGGCCGGCCCCGACACGTCCACCGCCAAAACCGATTCGACTCGCGAGGCGGCGTGGATTCCGAATTGGCCGACGTAGGAAAAAGCGTCGAGCATGGCGCCGTGGGCATAGCGGGCGGCGGCCGCGGCGTTGAAGCGTTGGTCCAGGAAGAATCCGGTCTTTTGGCCTTCCAGCGGACGGAAGCCGAAGCGCTTGCCGGCGAAAGTGAAAACGGCCTCGGCCGGCGCTTCGCCGTCCAAGGCTTGACGGATCAGCGGAAGCTCCTCGCGCTGGCGGACGATCGAGTCGTTGCGTTCGATCAGGGCCCGAGGGCCGAGCTCCCGCAAGGCTTCGACGACGCACTCCTTGAAAGTCTCCATTCCGGCGCTCAGCGTCTGGAAAACCAGGGTTTCGCCGAAGCGGTCGACCACCAGCGAGGGCAGGCCGTCGGCCTCGCCGAAGACCGCGCGATAGACTCCCTCGCCGGGATACCAGGCTTCGCGCCGGCCAATGGCTTGGCGGATCCGCTCCCGAATCAAGCCGTCGTCGATGGGCTCGGCGCCCCGGGTCATCATCCGGAGGGCGATGAGGCTTTTGGGACTGTAGAGGGCCTGGCCCCAGAGCTTGCCCTTCTCGCCGATGACCTCGGCCGGGCCGGCGGTCTCGGCCTCCACTTGGATCAAGTCGCTGCGAAAGATCCAATCGTGACCTCGGATCAGCCTTTCCTGGGCTTTTTGATTGATCGTGACTTTCATGCGGAATAATCTGGATCCATGTCGGTTCAGCGAGTGACATGGATCGTGCTCGACTCGGTCGGCATTGGCGCCATGCCCGATGCCGCCGACTTCGGCGACGCCGGTGCCCATACCCTGAAACACGTGGCCGAGGCAATGGGCGGCTTGAAGCTGCCGATGCTGGAGTCCTTGGGCCTCGGTCGCGTCGATGCCATCCCGGGCCTGGCCGCGGCCTCGCGGTCCGGCGCCTTTTACGGCAAGATGGCCGAGCTCTCCAAAGCCAAGGACACGACCACCGGCCACTGGGAAATGGCCGGCGTCGTCACCGCCGAACCCTTCAAGACCTACCCCCGGGGATTCCCGCCGGAATTGATCGGCGCCTTCGAAAAAGCCATCGGCCGCCGGACTTTGGGCAACGTCACGGCTTCGGGCACCGCCATCCTCGAAGAGCTCGGCGCCGAGCACCTCAAGACCGGCCATCCCATCGTCTATACCAGCGCCGACAGCGTCTTTCAGGTCGCGGCTCACGAAGAGAAAGTGCCGGTGGCCGAGCTTCATCGCTATTGCGAGATCGCCCGCGGGCTTTGCGACCGCTACCGGATCGGCCGGGTGATCGCCCGGCCCTTCGCCGGGTCGCCCGGTCAATTCGTCAGGACTTTGCATCGCCGCGACTACGCCGCGCCGCCGCCGGGCGCGACGGTCTTGGAGAAGTTGGAGGCTGCCGGGGTGCCGGTCGTGGGCATCGGCAAGATCGGCGACATCTTCAGCGAGCGCGGCATCGCCCGCTCCTATCACACCCAGTCGAACGCCGCCGGCATGGATCAGCTCGAGGCTTCGCTGCGCGAGGAAAGGCGAGGCTTGATCTTCGTCAACCTGGTCGACTTCGACATGCTCTACGGCCATCGGCGCGATCCTCAAGGCTATGCCCGGGCGCTGGTGGAATTTGACGGTAGGCTCGGCGAGCTCCTGCCCCGGCTCGGGGCCGGCGACCTCCTCATGATCACCGCCGATCACGGCTGCGATCCGACTTTTCTTCCGAGCACCGACCACACCCGGGAGTACGTTCCCTTGCTGGCTTACGCGCCGGCCAGCCGCGGCGGGAAATCGCTGGGTGTCCGGTCGAGCTTCGCCGATTCCGGGGCCACCGCCGCCGAAGCTCTGGGAGTGAAGCCCGGCTTCGGCGCCAGCTTCCTCGGCGAGATGGAAATTCCCTGATGGATCTCCGTCCCCTCATCGAGAAAAAGCGCCGAGGGCAAAGCCATGCTCCCGAAGAAATCCGCGACCTCGTCGCCGCGGTGGTGGAGGGCTCGGCGGTCGATTACCAGCTATCCGCCTGGCTGATGGCGGTGGTTCTGCGGGGGATGAACGAGGCGGAGACGGTCGCGCTCACCCAGGAAATGGCCAGGCACGGCCAACGGCTGCCGCGCCATCCCAAGCGCCGGCGTATCGGGAAGCACTCGACCGGTGGAGTCGGCGACAAGACCAGCTTTCTGCTCGGACCCTTGCTCGCCGCTTATGGGCTGCAAGTGCCCCTGATGGCCGGGCGGGGGCTCGGCCATACCGGCGGCACCATCGACAAGCTTTCGGGGGTGGTGGGTTTCAAGACCGCTCTGACCCGGTCCGAGGTCCTGAAGATCCTTCGCCGTCATGGCTTCTGCATTTTCGAGCAGACCTCGGCTCTGGCTCCGGCCGACCGCCGGCTCTACGCGCTCCGCGACGCCTCCGGCACGGTGGCCAGCCTGCCGCTCATCGTCGCCAGCATCCTTTCCAAAAAAATGATCGAGAGCCTCGACGGCCTGGTGCTCGACGTCAAGTTCGGCAGCGGGGCGCTGTTCCCGACTTATCCCGAAGCCAGCCACGCCGCCCGCCTCTTGCTGAAGGTCGCGGCGAAGCTGGGCTTGAGGGCCACTGCGGTGCTTTCGGCGATGGAGGAGCCGCTGGGCGAGACCATCGGCAACAACCTCGAAGTCTTGGAATGTCTCGAAACCTTCCGCGGCCGTGGGTCTCACGACTTGGTCGAGCTGACGGCGGTTTTGGCCCGGGAGATGGCGATCTTGGCTCGGGGCCGGCGGGCGGCACCATCTTTGGCCGAGCTCAAGCAACGGCTGGTTTCGGAAGAATTGGAAGAAGCTTTCTTCCGTTGGTTGAAAGGCCACGGCGGCCGAATCGAAGCCCGGACCAGCCTGGCCTTGAGCCGCCGGCTCAAGGTTTGGAAAAGCCCGGCCTCCGGCTATGTCGCCGCCCTGGATGCCAAGCAGCTGGGCTTGGCCGCCATGGCCCTGGGAGCCGGGCGGAAGCGAAAGGGCGAGTCGATCGATCCCACGGTCGGCCTGGCTCTCTGCAAGAAAGTCGGCGATCGCGTCACCCGAGGTGAGGCTCTCGCCGACGTCTTCTACAATGAGAAAGACCGCTTGGCCGCGGCTTGGCCCCATCTCCACCGGGCTCTCCGGATCGGCCGGCGAAAATCTCCCCAAAGACCGCTGGTCAAAGCCGTGCTAAAAAATTATGAGTAGAATTCTTCTCCCCCTTTGAAAAAGGGGGATACAGGGGGATTTAAGGCTGTGGCGAAATGCCCTCGTAGGTTTGATTGCCGGCGCTTTAAATCCCCCCTGGCCCCCCTTTTTCAAAGGGGGGAAGAGAGAGCACGATGCAAGAGTTGCAACGAAGCGCAAAATTTCTCCAAAAGCAGTTCGGCGCGGCTCCCGATTTTGCGGTCGTCTTTGGATCGGGTCTGGGCGCCGAATTCCTCAGGCTCCACCCCAAGGCCCACCGGCTTTCCTACGGCGAGATTCCCGGCTGGCCCCGGCCCAAGGTCGACGGCCATCGCGGCGAAGCCCTGCGGATCGAAGGGCGTTTCAGCTCGGCGCTGGCGCTGCGCGGCCGGGTCCATTATTACGAAGGCTACAGCCCCGAAGAGGTCGTCTTTCCGGTGCGCAGCCTGGCGCTCTGGGGCGTGAAACGCCTCTTGCTCACCAACGCCTCGGGCTCCATTCGTAAGAGCCTCAAGACCGGTGATTTGGCGCTGATCGAAGACCACATCAATTTGACCGGCGCCAACCCGCTGCGGGGCCCCAACCTGGACTTTCTGGGCCCGCGCTTTCCCTCGCTCGACCGGACTTACAAAAATTCCTTTGCGAAGAAGGTGGAGAAAACCGCCCGACGCTTGAAGTTGAAGCTGCCGGCCGCTGTCTACGTCGGCATTGCCGGGCCGAGCTACGAAACCGCCGCCGAGATCCAGGCCTTTCGGCGGCTGGGCGGGGACTTGGTCGGCATGTCGACCGTCTTCGAGGCCATCGCCGCCACTCACGCCGGAATGGAAGTCGCGGCCTTGGCCGCGGTCACCAATTCCTGCCTGAAGCTGGGCGAGCCGCCGAGCCACGAAGAGGTCCTGAGCCAAGCCCGCGAGGTCGACAAACGGCTCGCCGTTTTGCTCCAGGGCTTGCTCAACGAGAGGAATCCATCGAAATGAGCCCCGAACGCCTCATCCTCGGCACCCGCGGATCGGCCCTGGCTTGGGCCCAGTCCAGCGCCTTCGCCGCCGCCCTCGAAGCCCGCCATCCCGGCCTCAAGGTCGAGCTCAAAAAGATCCTGACCTCGGGCGACCGCATTCAAGATCGCTTTCTCTCCGAGGTGGGCGGGAAAGGGCTCTTCGTCAAGGAGATCGAGGAGGGCTTGCTTCGGGAAGAGGTGGATTTGGCGGTTCACAGTCTCAAGGACGTTCCGGCCGAATTGGCGCCGGGCCTGGAAATCGCGATTTATCCGCAGCGCCTCGATTCCGAGGACGTCTTGATCGCCGCTTCTAGGAAGAGCTTGGCCGAGCTGCCGCCGCGGGCTCGAGTCGGCACCAGCTCGCTGCGGCGACGGCTGCAACTGGCCCGGCTTCGCCCCGATCTGAGCTTCGAGCTGCTCCGCGGCAATATCGACACCCGGCTGCGAAAGTTGGACGAGGGAGCTTTCGATGCCATCGTTTTGGCCAAGGCCGGCTTGCGCCGCCTCGGCGTCGATTTGAGCCGGGCGGTGGACCTGCCCATCGTGGCGGCTCCGGGCCAAGGCACCCTGGCCATTGAAGCTCGGGCCGGCGACCGCCGAGTGAAGGACTTGCTGGCGCCTTTGCATCATGGGCCCACCGAAACCGTCTCCCTGGCCGAGCGCCGGGTGATGAAGGCCCTGGGCGGCGGCTGCCATTTGCCCTTGGGGGTGTATGGGGAGATTCGGGGAGACCGAATGAAGCTGAAAGCGTTTTTGGCGGAGCCCGACGGGAGTCGGTGGGTAGAGGAAGAGGTCGATGGCGCGGCGGCGGAGTGGGACAAGGTTGCTGATGAGTTGTTGCGATTGATGGAAAAGGCGCGAGGGGTGCCCCTACAGTAATTATGCGACGTTCAAGTTCCAAAAAATCCCTCGGCCTGGTCTCGCTGGTCGGCGCCGGTCCCGGCGATCCCGGGCTGCTCACGCTCAAGGCCAAAGAGAGGTTGGAGAGCGCCGACATCGTCTTCTTCGATCAACTCGTTCATCCTGGTCTCCTCAAGCATTGTCCCCAGGCTTTGCACCGCGACGTCGGCAAGCGCGGCTATCGAGAGGCATTCCCCCAGGAGAAGATCGCCAAGCTGCTGATCGCGGCGGCCCGCAAACATCGCCGGGTGGTTCGCCTGAAGGGCGGCGATCCCTTCATCTTCGGCCGCGGCGGCGAGGAGGCCGAGGCTTTGGCCAAGGCCGGCGTTCCCTTCGAGATCGTTCCCGGCGTCAGCAGCGCGGTGGCAGTGCCGGCCTATGCCGGAATTCCGCTGACCCATCGCCGTTTCGCTTCGAGCGTGACCTTCCTCACCGGCCATGAGGATCCCGAGAAGAAGCGAGGCGGCGAGGCGCCGCCGCTGGATTGGGCCGCCTTGGCCAAGCAGCCGACCTTGGTTTTCTTGATGGGGGTGAAGACCCTGAGGAAAAATTTCGCCGAGCTGCTCAAGCAAGGAATGAATCCTCGGACTCCGGCCGCGCTGATCGAGTGGGGCACCTACCCGCGGCAGCGGAGCCTGGCCGGAACTCTGCAGAGTTTGCCGGGCTTGGCCGCGCGCGCCGAGATCGCGCCGCCGGCCATCGCGGTGGTCGGCGAAGTGGTCAGGCTCCGCGATTCCCTGGCTTGGTTCGAGCGCCGGCCGCTCTTCGGCCGCCGAGTTTTGGTGACCCGCGGCGCCGCCCAGGCTTCGCAGCTCAGCCGCTTATTGGAGGAGCGGGGCGCCGAAGTCTTGGAGCTGCCGACTTTGGAGATTCGCCGTCCGCGCAGCCATCGGGCCCTCGACCGAGCCCTCGGCCGCCTTGCCGAATATCATGGCATTCTCTTCAGCTCGGTCCATGGAGTCGATTTCTTCTTTCGGCGGCTGCGGGAAAGGCGGGTCGACCCTCGTCCCTTGGCCGGGATGCTCCGGGCGGCGGTCGGGCCGGCCACCGCCGAGCGCTTGAAGGAAGCCGGCTATCCGGCTTCCAAGGTCGCGGCGATCTTCACCTCGGCCGGCTTGGCGAAATCGCTTCCCAAGTCGATGCTGCGCGGCAAGCGCTGGTTCTGGGCTCGGGCCGAAGAGGGCGAGGAGGAAGGCCTGCTCGTTCTTCGCCGCCGCGGAGCCGAGGTCGAGATTGTTCCGACTTACCGCAGCGTCGCTCCCAAGATCCCGGATCGGCGCCTGCGCCAAATCTTCGAGGAAGCACCGCCCCAGCTATTGACCTTCGCCAGCGGCGCCGCGGCCCGCCATTTCGCCCAGCGCCTCAAGGCTAGCCGCTTCTGGGGCCGGGCGCGGAACATTCCAGCCGCGGTGATCGGTCCGGTCACCGCTAAAGCCGCCAAGGCCGCGGGACTCAAGGTCGCGGCGATGCCGCCGCGGCATACGATTCCTGATCTAGTAGAAAGCATCTGCAAATTCTTCACCCCCCTTTGAAAAAGGGGGGCAGGGGGGATTTATTGCGCCAGCGCGACGGTGTTCGCCGGCAGGAACTGGGAAAGGGCGGCGGCGCTGCGTTCGTTGGTCATCCGATAATAAGCTTCCATCTGGCGGTCGAGATCGGCGACGTTGTCGGCCAAGGCCGCGGTGTGAGTCGAGACGTGGCCGTGAGAAGCCGCCTCGCGGGCGCGGATGCCTTGTTCGGAGCTGAGCAGCTCTTGGAGCGAGGCGGTGCGGAGCCCGTCGCGCCCCTCGGTGGGCAGGGTGAGCGGCGCCTCGAGGTTGTGGATCCGCCGGATGTTGGCGGCGTCGACGGCGTCGAGGAAGGCCAGGGCTTCGGCCTGGTTCCAGGGCCGGTGACCACCGTTGCCGTCGGAGACGGTATAGCCTCGGAACTCCCGCAGGATGTAGTCGGCCCGGCGCTCCCGGCTCCAGAGGATGAAGCCGGGCTCTTGGGCCGCTTTCCAGCGAAGCTGGTCGACGATGATCTGGCCATCGCTGCTTTCGACGCTGACCGGGGGCTGGACCGGGGCCGGGGGCGCCGCGGCTTCGGCGGCTTGGTGGGCCAAATCGGGATTAGCGCTCAAGGTCTGGGCTTGGCGGGCCAGGAAGTCGCGGAGACTTTCATTCCCCTCGCCGGCGACGCTGCGGGCGGCGCCGTAGCGGGCATAGAGCCGATCGAGCTCGGCCTCCATGTGCTCGTAGCGGGAGCGCAGCTCGGTCAAGCGGCGGCTGTGCTCCGATTCCAAATGGGTCAGGGCCACCGGATCGGCGGTCGTTGCCCGCAGGCTTCGGTAGCGCTGCTCCTCGCTGGCGAAGTCATTGCCCATGCCGAGCTCTCGGGGATTTCCATGGCCTTCGGTCCGCTCGGTGAGCTCGAGGAAGCGGCGATAAGCCGCTTGGGCCTCCTGGACGTGGGCGTCGGCCGCGAAGAGGTGCCGCGGCTCGACCTCTTCGCCCATCTCCAGCCGGGAAATGACCTCGTTGCGCCGGTCGATGGCCTGGCCGAGGTCGCTGCGCAGCGAACGGCCGGCCTCTTGGAGCTGCTGTTTGCGCTCGTAGGCGCTCATGGCGCCGAGGGCCATCATTTCCAGAACCGCGAGGGCGATGCCGCCGCGGAAGGTCAAGCCATAGCGGGCGCCATTGGCCGAGAGACCGAGGCGAGCGCCGGCCGCCGTCGTCGCGTCGGCAAAAAGGCCGGCGCGGACCAAAGCCGAGGACGCGGTGGAGGAAGCCTGGATGCCGCGGAGCAGGGTCGCCGAACCCACCGAGACGATGCCGACGTTTCGGACCTGGCCCCAGAACCGAGCCGAGGTGAGCGAGTCTCCCCAATTCGAGGCCGAGAAGAGGCTGCCATGCTGGCCGACGTCGAAAACCAAGAGAGCGCCGAACAGCGGGGTGGCCCGCTGGAGGAAACCCCGGAAGACCAAGCTCGGCGAAACCGGCCGGGTAAAGGGCGAGCCGTTGTAGAAGCTGGGCCGGGCGTCGCGCCAGGCTTGGGAAAGGGTGGCCTCGGTTCCTCGGTAGTTACGGATGGCGTTCCAGATGCCGCGGCGGGAGTTGTAGGCGCCGTCGACCGCCAGGGTGCCCAGGCCCGAACCGATCGCCATATAACCGAAAGGCAAGGCCACGTTGCGCCCGAGGTAGCTCGGGCTCAAGTTGGCCTCGAGGCCCGGAGTGCCGATGAGGCGACGCTCGGTCGGATTGAGCATGAGGCGCTCGATGCCGAGGATCAAAGGCAAGGAAATAAAATGGGAGGCGCCGTAAGTGAAGCCGCTGCCGCGGACGTGGGTGAAGGCTCGCAGGAATCCCTGGCCGCCGCGGGCGAGAATGTTGCGGCGCATCGTGCCTTCTTGGGCCTGGCGCAGGCTTTCCTGATGGACGTCGCGGGCCAAGTCCTCGCGGATGACTCCGTTCTCGTAAACCCGGGCAAAGGCGTTGTCGCCGCGTTTGACGAAGATATTGACCCGGGGGACTTCGCCGTCGCCGACCCGAATTCTTTGCTCCTGGATATCGAGCTGCATCGCCGGCTGGCTTTGCGGGAAGTCGACGATGATTCGGTCGGGTTCGGCCGAGGTGGCGATCAGGGAGTTGACGACGGTTTGTTCGATGCGCGGGTCGACGCGGTACTCGATGCCCGGTGGAATCAGCCGCTCGATCCGGGTCCAAGCTTCGGAAACGTTGCGGATCGAGAGCGACTCGCCATTGGAGCCGACATGAAGACGGCTCAAATCCAATTCCGGCGCTTGCTGCACCTGCAGGATGAAAGGCGAGGCGCTGCCTTGGCCTCTTCGGGCCAGCGCCGCCTGGAGGGCCTCGAAATGGGTGGCGAAGGTGATGCCTTCGCGGCCCATCTGGCGGATTTCCTGGTCGGCATACCAAGCAGGGCCCTCGGGACCGGCGGTGACGATGTTGTGGAGCTCTTGGTTGCGGTAAATACTGAGCTGACCGCCGCCTTCGGGAAAGAGATGGAGGCGGAGGTGGTCGGTGTTGGGCCGGGGATTGCTGAAGCTCTGCATCAGGAACCAACCGGCGGTTTGGCTGCCCCAGCGCAGCATCTCCCAGCTCATCGCCCGGCTCAGTCGCCAAGGCGGGCGAAGGGCGGCCGACTCGGCTGGATTCGAAGGGTTGCGCCATTGCCGAGCCGAGCGCAAGTGGCGGAATAGCTGCCAGCCGTGGTTGAAATCTTGGACGTGGCCGCGAGGAGTGCTTCCCAAGCTGAAGTCGCGGGGAATGTCGACCGAGCGGCGAAGGGTGGGTTGAATGCCCCGGAACTGGGGCATGCTCTCCAGCGCTTGATGAAGCCGGGTTTGATAAGCCGCCGGATCGACCTTGGCGTCTTCGAGCGGCGGGACCAAATGGTTCAAAAGCTCGAGCAGCCGGACGTTGGGCGGCTCGCGGCCGCCGCGGCCGGCGGCGTATTCGACTTCGCCGTTGGCCGAGATGGTGGCCACCCGGACTTGGGCCGAGCCGGTTTCCTCGAAAATGGAAATTTGATTGTGCTGCGGGTTCTGGATGCCGTTCATGCCGAGGAAGCTCATCCGGCGGAAGGAG
>DATEDP010000028.1 GCA_035281585.1 bacterium | reverse complement strand
GGACCATTCCCTTTCATTGGAATCCCTGGATCCTGCTGATCGGCCTGGGCTTGACCTTGGGGGTCGGCGCTTTGGCCACGGCGGTCCCGATTCATTGGCTGAGCCGGATTCAGCCGAGCGAGGCGCTGCGTTATGAGGAATGACAGAGGAAGCGGGGCTAAAGCCCCTTGCTACTGGCTTCTAATTTTCTTTGCGCTGTTCAGTAACATAGCCCAAGCGGCCGACTTCGCCGCCGTGACGCCGGGCCGGAGTTTCCAATTTCCCCGGGACCACGGCGCCCATCCCGAATTCAAGACCGAGTGGTGGTATTTCACCGGCCATCTGCAAGACGGCGGGGGAAAAACCTACGGCTTCCAATGGACGGTCTTTCGCAGCGGCTTGCGGCCGCCGGCCGGAGAGAGCCGGCCTTCGGCAAGCCCGTGGCGAGCCGAGCAAATTTTTCTCGGCCACCTCGCGGTCAGCGAGCTCGACGAAAAGCGCTTCCACTTTGAAGAAGGGGCGGCCCGAGCCGCTTTCGGCCTGGCCGGCGCCGAAACCGAGAGTTTTCGCGTCTGGCTACCCGGCTTCTCGGCCGAGACCGCCGGCGACCAAACCCGGATCCGGGGCGAAAAAGGCGAATGGAGCCTCGACCTGAGCATGAAGCTGCCCGACTCGGCCTGGCTCCAGGGTCAGGGTGGCTACTCGCCGAAATCCCGGGAGCCGGGCAAGGCCAGCTATTACTACTCTCTCCCCGGCTTGGCGGTGAGCGGAACGCTCAAGAAAGGCAGTCGCGAGATTCCGGTCCACGGCCAGGCCTGGATGGATCACGAATTCGGCTCCGGCCAGCTCGGTCCCGAGCAAAGCGGCTGGGATTGGATGGGGCTGCCGCTGGGCCAGGGCGAAGCCCTGATGGTCTACCGCCTCCGCGACCGGCGGGATCCGGCAAAGGATTTTCTCTATGGCGGATTTTTCCAGAGCCAGGGCCATTGGCAAAGCCTGGCAGCCGGGGATCTTCGCGTCGAGGCCGGCGGTTTTTGGCGAAGTCCCCGCTCCGGCGGGAACTATCCCTTGGAATGGCGGATTCAGGTGCCCAAGCTGGGCCTCGACCTGAAAGCCCGCGCCGCCTTTCCCGATCAGGAGCTGGATACCCGCAAGAGCACCCAGGTGACCTACTGGGAAGGCAGCGTGGAAATCAGCGGCCACCGCGGCTCTCGGCCGGTGAAGTCAAAAGGTTATTTGGAAATGACGGGTTATGCTCGATCTTTCGAGCAAGACTTATAAGGCTTAAGACTCGTCGACCTTGATGAAGATGGACTCCATCTCGGCGGTCTCGACGACCAAATCCTCTTCCTCGAACTCGGCCTCGGCTTCCAGCTCGCCGCCTTCTTGCTGCGATTCGTCGGCGATGTCGTCCTTGCGCTCGACCCGTTGATAGGCCGGATCGTCGATGCGCAGCTCCTTGCGAGCCTGCTTGCGGGAGCGGCGTTTTTCTTCCTTGCGCTCGGTATTCTTGCCCAAAGCGCCGAAGAGGCCGCCCAACTCGGCCAGCATCCGCTCGTTGGGCACCGCTTGGGGCCAGAGCTGCTGGCTCTGCATCATGGCGCCGCCCAAGAAGACCCGGATGAAGGAGTTGAAAATCTGAGCCAATCCGGAGCCGAAATTTTCCTGCACCATCTGGTTGAGGCCGAGCAGCTGGGGGTTGTTGCTGGCCATCATCTTGGCCGCCAGCGCCTTCAACATGTCGGGCGTGATCTCCTTGCCGCCGGGCATCGCGATGCCTTGGCGCTTGGCCGCATCCAAAAGTTGCATCAGGAGGTTTTGGACTTCTTGCACCGGCGTGCCGGCCAGAGTCAAAGCGCTGGCCACGGCTTGCAGGAAGTGCAACGGGTTCTGGCCGGCGGTTTGGCTGGTTTGGAGCAGGGCTTGAAGCGCACCGGCGATGGCCCGGTCGGGAATGCTCTGGATCAAACCGGCCGGCAATCCCTGGGCCACCAACAAGGCCTTGGCCATCTCGGGATTGGCCGTCAGCAGGCTGGGGGGAATCAAGACGCCGACCAGCATGTTGAGCGAAAGCATCTGGCTGGCCCCTTGGGTCAATTGGGCGCCCTGGAAAAGCGCCTGGAACTGAGGGCTATTGAGCAGGGCTTTCAAGCCGTCTTGGGAAAGCTGGCCGCTCGGCGAAACCAAGCGGGCGATGGTCTGCAAAAGCTCCGCGCCGGCTTGACCCTGAGGAATGCGGACCCACAGGGGCGAATTTTGCTGAGCGGCTTGAGCGGTCGCCGAGCCGGGTTGGGCCGGAGCGTTCGCCGGCGGCTGGTTTAAAGGCCCGGTCGCCGAAGAAGAATGGGCCACCGCGCCTTCCTCGCCCAGCAACATCCCGAGGAGCTTGGGGTCCAGCGGAAAATCCTGGGGCATCACGCCGCCCGGACCGAAGTCCGGAACGTTGGGTTGGACCGTCAGCGACCAAAACTGGCCGCGGGCGTCGCGAACGATGAGGCGAATCTCGGGCTGGTCGTGAATGAAACCGGCCGAAACGGAGCCGGCGGCGCTGCCGACGGAAACGCTGCCGCGGATGGCGGAACCGGCCCGGGCATTGTCTTCGGAAGGGGTGCTTGCCGGCGGCGGATTTCGCCCATGAACGATTCTGCCGGTGCGGTATCTAAAATATTCGAGAAATTCTTCGCGGATTTTCTGGCGACGACGGCTCACGGGCGCTCCTGGCTTGGGTTTGCCCCTAATTTATAAACCCTCGAAGGGGGGACTGAAAAGGCTTATTGCCACAAAAAAGCCCCGGCCGAGGGGCCGGGGCTCTTGATATCTGTACGGTTTCCGATTTTTAAGCCACTTCACAGAGCAGGTTGGCCGCCGTCCCTGCCACCACATGGGGACTATAATGGGTGGCCTGCTGGAATTTCGGCTTCTTGGAGAGCCTTTGCTTCAGCTGCTCGACGGTCAGGTGCTTCTGATTCAGCACCTGGTTGTACTCGTCCTCGGCCGCCCGCTTGGCCTTGAAGAGCATCATCTGAATGCGGCTGTAGACGTTGACCGCGCCGTCGCCGGTGGTCTCGATCGGGAGGAAGATGGCCTCGGGATACTTCTCGGTGATGATCGATTGGACGCCGTCGGAGACGCCGCTCGAGGGCATGCAGCCGAAGGGTTTCACCGAGATCGTCATATGGGCCTTCTTGTGGAGGACGTTCTGAATCAGCTTGCCGACTTCCATGTGGCCTTCGCCGCCGCGGAGCTCGGTGTTGTAGTGATCGGCGGCGACTTTGGCGTTCTCTTCCATGTCGGGCAGCTTGTAGTTCTTCAAGCCCAAACAGAAGGCGAAAGTCTTGAAGGTGAGGCGCACGGCCTTCTCGGCGACCCAGAGGGTCAGGAACTTCTTGGTGACTTGAGTGGTCTTGAGTCCCTTGCGGGTTCCCTCGTCCATGCCCTTGAGCACCATGCGGCTCCGAGTGTCGACCCGCGATTGCCAAACGTTATAGAGGATCCAGCCGGCGATGAGCTGGATCTCGACCTCGGCGCCCTCTTCCTCGAGGAAGCGCTGCAGCCGGTAGTTGCCCTCGCCTTCGGTGGTCATCGCCCAAAACTCGCCGATGATGCTGACCTTGGGCTTCACCAGGGTCTTATCGACTTTCACCGCCTGCAGGATCTTGCGGCACTTCCAGAGGCTCTTGAGCAGGCCCTTCTTGGCCTTGAGCGCGGCCATGATGATCTCGCGGCATTGGGCGACCGCCTTGTCGGTGGCGCCTTTCTCCACTTCATAGGGCCGAATTCGATAGGTGATGGCGTTGAGCGCATCGCCGACGAAGATCGCCTTGCCCAAGGTGAGGAAGAAGTCCTTGTCCATCTTGAGCCCGACCTCTTGGCCGGTGGCCTGGTGCATGCCGCCGTTGGGCTCGAAGAGCATGACCCGGAAGCCCTCGAAGCCGGCGTCGCGCAAGGCCTTGCGGTACTCGGTGACGTACATGCCGAAGCGGCAGGGACCGCAGCCGCCGGCGGTGAGGAAGACGTGCTTGTTGATGATGTCCTCGGTCTTCCAACCTTCCTTGTCGCGAAGGTTGACCAGGTGCTTCACCAAGTTGCCGACGGTGAAATAAGTCGGATTGCACTGGCCGCGGTTGCCGTACTCCTTGCCGAGCTGGAGAGCCTCGTTGTCGGGGCAATCCAAGGCCTTGATCTGGTAACCCAGGCCTTCGAGCCCGGCTTGGACGAAGAGGTCGTGGGCCATGGTGAGGCCCGAAACCAAGACCGTGGTGTGGGCCCGCTGGTCGGCGTAGAAGGCGCGGTTGACGTTGTCCGTCCATTGTTTCTGCTTGGGGGCCTCGGCCAGGCCCAGGCGCTCGCGCTCTTCCTGCTCGAAACGCTCGAGCTCGGCTTCGACCGCCGAGATCGGGACGAATTGATTGTACCAAGGTTGGTTAGACGGCTTCGGCATAGTTCGCCTCCTTTGGGGATTGCAATTTCATGAGCTCGGCGCGCTTCTCTTCGAGGCGCCGACGCAGTTCTTCCTTCTTTTTCGCCAAGTCCTCGAGCGCTTCCTCGCGGAGGCTCAGGGAGTGGGCGTAAGTCTTGACCCGGATCTTGATCGAGCCGCCGGGCTTGTTGGCGTCGATGTCGTGCAGGGCCGAATACGGCGTGTTGCTGGTGCCGATGATCTTGTCGATGATGCCGTAGGTCGGCGCATCGTGGCCGCACTTGAAGCTGGAGAGATCGAGGACCGCGATATTGGGATGGCGGCCGGCGAACTTGGCGGCCCAGACCTTCTGGGCGCTGTTGGCGCTGTAGTTCTCGGGCCAAACGTCGGTGATGTCGAGCGGGTCGCGGCCGGCAGCGACGTCGGTCTTGAAGAGCTTGGCCAGGTATTCGGGATCGCGGGGCAGCGAGCGCATCGAGAGCACCGGATAGCCGCGGGCCTGGAATTCCTCGAGCACGTCGTGATTGAGGCCGGGATCGACGTGATAAGGCCGCCCGAGCAGCAGCAGGACCATCTTGTTCTTCTCTTCGGCATCGTCGAGGATGGCCCGGCCCTTGGCCTGGAGCGTCTGGTCGAGGCGGCTCAAGGCCTTCCAGCCCTGCTCCACCGCCCAGTCGTTCTCGTCCTCGGTGATGCCGAGGAGCTCGCCGAAAGCGTTGAACATCTGCTTCTTGAAGAGGAGCTTCTCGTTCAGGGTCAGCGCCGGATCGAGGTAAGTGATCCCGCGCTCGGCGAAGAAGTTGTTCTCCTTGGTGAAGGCCGCCTTCATGACCTCGGGCGCGCCGGCCACGATCGGGCAGCAGGCGTCGTCCATGACGTTCTTCAGGCCCGAGGGGATGTGGGTCAGGATCGGGAAGAAGATGTAGTTGAGGGGCTTCTCCGGCTTGTGCTTGTGGAAGAGCAAATTATGGATATGGGCCTGCGAGACCTTGGAGGGATAGCAGGGGTCGATCGAGCCGTACTTCCCGCCCTCGGCCCACATCTCCTCGCCGCTGAAATCGGAGAAGACGATGTTGTTGGGCATCAGGCCCAGGCATTCGAAGTAGGTCTTCCAAATCGGGGCGCTGCTGTAGATGTTGAGCACCCGCGGAATGCCGACCCGCAGCCCCCGGCGGCGCTCGGCCGCCTCGGCCGAGGAGCGGATGAAGCCGCGCTTGATCGGGACCCGCTTGATGTTGCCCATCAGGGTCTTCTTGACCGCGATGTCCTCGATCTCGGTTTTGTCGGCCGGCAGCGCCTCATACTCGTGGCTATTGAAGAGGACATGGGCCTCGAAGTCGACGAGGTTGGGATACTGCTTCTTGAGCTCGTTGCGCTTCTTGCTGAGCTCGACCATCGCTTCCTTCGATTCGACCGTGCCCTTCTCGCAGCTGAAGCCCGAGATGTAGCGGCTGGTGTCGCCGGATGGCGTCACGGTGTCGATGAAGGTCCGGCTGCAATTGTTGGGGCAGAAATGGCAGACGGTCGACTCGTCGTTGCGGGCGGTGAATTGGAGACCGATCGCCGGATCGAGGCCGATGAAGGTCGAGTAACCGCGGCGCTGGACGACCCGGCGGGTTTCCATCGCGGCGCCGATCGCGCCGGCCTCGCCGGTATGGGGATGAACCAGGACCTCGGCGTCAGGCACCCTCTCCTTGATATAATCGACCTGGGCCTTGACCGCGGCCAAGTTGTATTGGGTTCCGCCCTGGAGAACGAAGCGGCGTCCCAGTTCGGCCATCCGCGGGATCTGAACGACGTACTGCCACACGTTCTTCGGCAAAACTTGAGCGAGGCCCGCGAGCAACTCTTCCTTGGCGTAGCCTTCCTTCTGGAAGTTGACCCGGTCGCTGTCGAGGAA
>DATEDP010000027.1 GCA_035281585.1 bacterium | reverse complement strand
GGAAGTCCTACAGGATGATCGATGCCGAGCTTAAAGCCTATTCCCCGGCCTTCGCCAAGCGGCCGCGTTGGGTGGTCTTCTCAAAAATCGATTTGCTCGGCGATTCGAAGGTATTACAAAAGGCCGAGAAGGCCTTCGCCGCCAAGAAGATCAAGACTTTTGCGATCTCGGCGGTGACCGGCAAAGGCTTGGATGCCTTGCTCAAGGCCCTGGCCAAGGAGATTTTGTTGTCATTCCGACCGTAGCGAGGGATCCTTGCGGTTTTCTTGGCGCCAAGTATTTCCGCAGGGATTCCTCGTCGCTTTGCTCCTCGGAATGACAGCGTGGTTAAATATGCGCTCTCAATTGAAAAAAAAGAAGCGTCTGGTGGTCAAGATCGGGAGCTCGATCCTGACCGATGCCGAGGGTCATCTCGATCCCAAGGTCTTCCAGCGCCTCGCCGCCGAGGTCGCCGAGCTCTGGGCCCAGGGTCGCAAGGTCATCTTGGTCAGCTCGGGCGCGATCGCCGCCGGCATGAAGCGGCTGGGCCTCGACAAAAAGCCCCACCAGATCCCGAAGAAACAGGCGATGGCCGCCGCCGGCCAGACCGCCTTGATGCACGAATACGAGAAAGCCTTCGCCAAGCATCGGCTCAACGTCGCCCAAATCCTCCTGACCCGCGACGACCTCGCCAACCGCCGCCGCTTCCTCAACGCCCGTCATGCCATCGCCGAGCTCCTGCGGATGGAAGTCATCCCGATCATCAACGAGAACGACACGGTCGCGGTCCATGAGATCAAGATCGGGGACAACGACAACCTCTCGGCTTTGGTCACCAATGTCGCCGAGGCCGATTTGCTGGTCATCCTGACCGACATCGACGCGGTCTACGACTCCGATCCCAAGATCAACCCCCAAGCCAAGCGGCTCGGCATCGTCGAAAGCATCGACGCCGCCTTGAAGAAAGGCGCTTCCGACACCCTGCGAGCCGGCTCGACCGGCGGGATGCGGACCAAGCTCGAAGCGGCCGAGAAAGCGGCCGACTACGGAGTCGTCACCATCATCGCCAATGGCCGCGAGGACCGGGCGGTGGCCCGGCTGATCGAGGGCGAAGACTTGGGGACGGTGATCCTGCCGCGCGGCGGTGACGACCGCCTCAAGGCCAAGAAGCATTGGCTGGCCTACAGCTTAAGGCCGCTCGGCGCCTTAGTCGTCGACGCCGGCGCCAAGGAGGCCCTGATCAAGCAGGGCAAATCGCTCCTGCCCTCGGGACTCAAGGCCATCGAGGGCGATTTCAGCCAGGGCGATCCGATCGACGTGAAGGTCGAAGGCGAGGAAGCCTTCGCCCGGGGCTTGGCCGGCTACAGTGCCAAGGAGCTGGGGCTGATCCGGGGCCAAAAATCCTCGGAGATCGAAAAGATTCTCGGCTACAAGTATTTCGACGAGGTCGTGCACCGCGACGACTTGGTTTTGCTCGGCGAGAAAAAGTGACCCCCCTTTGAAAAAGGGGGGCCAGGGGGGATTTTGCGGCGTTTGTTCTAGGAATAGAGCTTTGGTTTTTTTTGCAGCGGCTTTAAATCCCCCCAACCCCCCTTTTTCAAAGGGGGGGGGATGTTTAAGAGGTCTTATGCGTCGCTTCATCTTGCTCGCGGCACTGATTTTATTCCCGCTCTCAGCCTGGGCCCAAGGCGGCGAGACCGCCATCGTCAAGCAAGCCATCCAGCTCGAGCAGCAAGCTCCGGCCGACACCCAGTTCGCCGACCTCTACGAGAAGCTCAAGGCCAGCCCCCGCGATCCCCAGATCCACCTCCAGCTGGGCGACATCTATTTCGAAAGGGCGCTCTATGAGCTGGCCATCGCTTCCTATCGCCAAGCCCTGGCCTTTCAGCCCAAGCTGGCTCCGGCTCACGTCGGACTCTCCAAGGTGTTCCGCAAGCAGAAGCAGAACGCCTGGGAGATTGCCGAGATGGCGGCGGCGGTCGAAGACGAGCCGGAGAACGCCGAGCTTCGGCTTCGGCTCGGCACGCTCTACATGGAGCCCCAGCATTTCGACTACGACAAGGCTAAAAAGCAGTTCCAAGCCTTGAAGAAGATGAACTCGCCACTGGCCCTGGAGTTGGGCGCCAAGATGGGATTGGACTAATCCGGGGGCTTTTTGTAAATTCCCCTCATGCACCAAATCTTTACGTTGAGCTTCGCGATCCTTCTTTTCATTCCCGTTAGCCTCGCTTGGGCCCAACCCAAGGATAAAAGCGCCGTCGAGGTGGGGACTACGCCGACGCCCGGCGAAAGCGAAGCCCAAGTTCAGCGCGGTCTGCCCGAGTTCATGCAGGGCATCCAAAACGCGGTGACGGCACTCAAGAAGAACGATTTCGAAGGCGCCCAAGCTTCGCTGGCTCCGGTCCGCAAGACTTACGGCGACGTGATGAACACCCTGAAGAAGATCTCGGGCGACGAGGAGCGCGAGCTCGGCTTGCAGCGGATCGGCCAGGCCCTGGATGAAGCTAATTATGCCCTCGAGGCCCGGCGCAAGAAGGAAGCTCTCGATCAGCTGACTCAAGCCTATCGTCTGACCAAGACCCTCTCGCAAAGCCCGGTCCTCAAGCTCACCGCGACCAAGGTGGCGCTCTACAACGCCAATCGCGACATCCAAAACAAGAATTACACCGCCGCCGGCGATTCGCTGGGCCGGGCCATCGACAACATCACGGCGGTCGAGAACGACCCCGGCGTCAACCAGCAGGAATTGAGCTCGCTCAAGAGCTCGATCGTCATCGCCCACCAGCAGATCGTGCTGGGCAAGCAGGCCGACGGCACCTACATGAGCAAGCTCTATCAACGGGCCACCGCCGCCACCAGCAATGCCCTCTACCAGTACTACGACATGTGGACCCGGACCGCGGTCCCTTGGGAGCTCAACGAGTGAAGCGCGAGCCGATCGATTCGAGCAGCGCTCGCTCGGTCGGCTATGATCCGGAACGCGAGATCCTCGAGGTCGAGTTTCCCGACGGCGACGTCTACCGCTACTTCGAGGTCAGCGCCGAAGACTATGCCGATTTGCGGATGGCCGATTCCTTCGGCGAGCATCTCAACCATCGGATCAAGCCGTTTCATGATTATGAGCGGGTGTCTTTGTAGGGGCGGGCCTTGCGCCCGCCCTCGCGCCCGGATATTGTCGGTGGATGAGGCGCCCGCGAGGGGCGCCCCTACCGTGAGACGAACGGATTCTCCTTGAAGGCGAAGCGATAGGGCTGGTGCTCGGCCTTCCGGATCCCGATCCGGGTGGTGACTTCGATTTCCTGGTTTCGGGCTTTCGGCCGATAGCTGCCCGGCGGCAGCAAATAAAGCGGCTTTTTCTCCAAGTCGATCCCATTCATCTCGGGGCCGATCCCCATCGCGATGGTCAGCTTGCCCGGACCGTTGCAGAGCTCCCAGTCTTTCAGTTTTTTGCCGCCGATTTCGCGGCGCCGCTTCATCAGGTCCAAGCCCTCGACCGGCTCCAACGCCCGCACCAGGACGGCCTCGCCGACCCCCTTGGGCGCGGCGGTGACGTTGAAGCACCAGTACATGCCGTAAATGAAGTAAACGTAGCTGAAACCGGGAGGACCGAACATCACCCGGGTCCGCGGCGTCATCCCCCGATAGGCGTGGCAAGCCGGGTCGTCGTGAAGATAAGCCTCGGTTTCGACGATGCGGCCGGCGCAGAGCCCTTGCGGCGATTCGTGAATCAAATAAGTTCCCAGCAGCTCGCGGGCCAGTAAAAGAGTCGGCTGGGCGTAGAAGGCGCGGGGCAGGGGGTTGGGCGGGGTCCGGCGTTTGGGCATGGCTCTTGCTAAATAGCCCTCGTCTCGACGCTTGCCAAGCCCGCCGATTCTTCTAGAATCCCTGGCGTGATCAAACGGGAGCGTGAATATGATGGATGATGACGATCTCAGGGATTTGGTGAAACAGGTTGTCCGCGAGGTTCTCGATCAATACCAATCGCCGGTCGAGATGGCCGGAAAATGGGATGGCGGCACCCTGGTGCTGAAGCCCGGCGATTCCTCGCTTCAGCCCAAGGAAATCGATATCGAAGGTTTCTTCCATAAGATCGTGATGGTCCGGGACCGCTTGCGGGTCTTGGAGCAGAAGATCAACTCCAACGCCAAGCTCAGCGACGCCGAGAAGGTCGATATCCAATCCTACATCACCCGCTGCTATGGCAGCTTGACCACTTTCAATATCCTGTTCAAAAAAGAAGAGGACCGCTTTCAAGGCACCGGAGATAAGTGAGGGAGCGACGATGGGTTCATGGAAGAAAGCCGCGTTGGCGGCGATGCTGGTTTTGAGCTTGGGCGCCTGCGGCAACGGCGAGGCGGATTCGGAGGAGCCCGATCTCGGGGCCTCCGACGGCGCCGCTTTCGATCTCAATCTAAGCCTGGAATTGGCTCGGCTCTGCCTGCAATCCTATCAAGCGCTCGAGGATTTCCAGAACGGCCAACCCTTCGCTCTTCCGGCGCCCTACACCCTGGTGAAGGAATTCTTCACCAGCGAGCCCTATGAGGGCCAGAATTTCAGCGGCCAAGTGCCGATCGCCTTCGTCGCCACCCAGGGCTCGACGGTCTACGTCGTTTTCCGCGGCACCAAGACCATCACCGAATGGATCGCCGACGCCAAGATCGCCCAGGTTCGCTACGATTTCTTGGGCGGCCCCGGCTTGAGCGAGGAAGGCTTCACCGGCGTCTACCGGACCATCCATCAAGATATCCTCGACACGGTGAAGGAGCTGCAGGCCAGCGGGACCTACCAAACGCTCTATGTGACCGGCCACAGCTTGGGCGGAGGCTTGGCGACCTTGGCCGGCCCGGTCTATGCCCAGGATTCGGGATTCAGCGATCCGATCCTCTACACTTTCGCCAGTCCCCGGACCGGCAACCCGGTGTTCGCCGACCAAGTCTTCGACGCCTTGGTCAAGACCAGCTGGCGCATCGCCAACACCAACGACCTGGTTCCGACCGTGCCGCCGGTCGAGACCGTGATCTTCGTCGACAACCAGCCCCACACCTACTTTTACGAGCATGTCGACACCGAATTCGACTTGACCTTCGGCAATCCGGTCAGCGGACCGACCGACTTCACCGACATCGAGAACAACCACAGCCTCTGCAATTACTACGACAGCCTCTGCGACCAGACTTCCGATCCGGTCGGATGCAAGGCAGCCGCCGGCGGCGCCGACGGCTGCAACTAGATTAGAAACCGATCAGTGGCCGGAGCACTGGCCTTGGCCGCCCGGCTCTTCGCAGGCAGTGCAGCCGCTGGCTTCATCCTCGGCGATCGTCAAGCTCGCCACCGTCCGAGGATTCTTGGCATCGGGGCTCAAGGGATCGCCGGTCAGCACGATCATCGCGATCCGGTCGCTTTCCACGCCTTGTCCCGGCTTCAGGCCGTTGGAGCAGGAGACGAAATTGTAGTTCTTGCCCTTGGCGATGTCGCTAGCTTTGGTCGGGTGGACCTTGCTGGCCCCGCCTTTATAGAGGCAAGCCACGCCCCGGTTCCCTTGCTCGAAGGCCAGGCTCAGGAACTGGTTGCCGGCATTGCCCTCGACCACCGGGATCTGGGCCGGGAGGGGGAATTTCACCTTCCGGCAGCCGCAGAATTCACCGACTTCCCAATTCAGCGGCTTGTAAAAGAGCTTGGCCGTAATTTGGGTGTCGGCGCAGCAGTCGCAGGGATCGGTGGCCGGCTCGTCGCAGGCGTCGCCGATGCCGTCCTCGTCCTCATCGGCCTGATCGGGATTGAAGTCCTCGGGACAGTTGTCGGCGTCGGCGCAAGCTCCGTCGGCGTCGGCGTCGTTGGCCGGATCGTTCGGGCAATCGTCGGTCGCGTCGCAAGTTCCGTCACCGTCGCCGTCGGGCAGGGGGTTGTGGCCGCAGCCGCTCAGGCCGTCGCAGGAATCGGCGGTGCAGGGGTCGCCGTCGTCGCATTCGAGCGGAGCTCCCGACTGGCAGCCCAGAGCGGGCAGGCAGGTTTCCACGCCGTTGCAAGCGTCGCCGTCTTGGCAGTTGAGCGGAGTTCCACCTTGGCAGGCGCCGGTGCCGGGATTGCAAGTTTCGGCACCGTTGCAGACGTCACCGTCACTGCATTGGATCGGAGTCCCGGCCTCGCAGGCGCCGGAAACCGGATTGCAGGTTTCGGCGCCGTTGCAGGCATTGCCGTCGCCGCAGCTGACCGGCGTGCCGGGGAGGCATTGGCCGTTGCTCGGATTGCAAGTTTCGGTTCCGTTGCAGGCATTGCCGTCGCTGCAGGTCACCGGGCTGCCGGGGCTGCAAGACCCGTCGGCCGGATTGCAAGTTTCGGCACCGTTGCAAGCGTTGCCGTCGTCGCAGCTCACCGGGCTGCCGGGGCTGCAAGACCCGTCGGCCGGATTGCAGGTTTCGGCACCGTTGCAGGCATTGCCGTCGTCGCAATCGACCGGGTTTCCCGGCTGGCAAAGCCCTTCCTGACAGCTTTCGCCGCCGTTGCAAGCGTCGCCGTCGCCGCAGGAGCTGCCGTCGGGCTCGAGCTGACATTCGGCGTCGCAGCAATCGCCGTCGCTGCTATTGCCGTCGTCGCATTCCTCGTCGCCCTCGAGCTCGCCATTGCCGCATTCGCCGAGGCCGCCGCAGATCGGGACTTCGCTGCCGCAGTCGGCCAGGCAGGCCTCGCCCAAGTCGCAGATCGCGTCGCCGCAATAGGGCTCGAAGCAGTCCTCGGGGCAAGTGGCTTCGTTTTCGGAGGCGTCGCAAACGTAGTCGCCGCAATAGCAATCGGAGCAACTGTCGCCGGCTTCATTGCAGATTTCGCAGATCGCGTCGCCGCAAAAACCGCAATCGGCCGGGCAAGTTTGGGTGTCTTCGGCGCTGGAGTCGCAAATGTCATCGCCGCAGATTTGAGCTTGGGCCGGCACCGGGCCGAGACCCAGGCCGAGGATCCCGAATAGCAATAGGACCCAGAACAAAACGATAGGTTGATGGATTGGCCGCCGCACAATTCACCTCCATTTCTTTAATGAAGGTTAATTGGCGCCGCCGCGAACGCACCAAACGCCGTTGCCTTCGGTCTTGAGATCGCTGCCGAAATTGCCGGCGGGGTTGGCGGTCCAAGCTTCAGTGACGTCATTGTTTTCGGCTTGGTAGCTGGTCGCGGTCCAAAAACGGGTCCCGGCGGCGATGCCGGACAAATTGAAGGGATGGCCGGCGGGCAAGGCCGAGGCGAGGCCGCCGGGGTTGGAGCCGGTGACGTACATCAAGGAGTGGAGCTCCTCGACTTTGGGCAGCCGCCAGCCCAGCTCGTTGCTGGTCCCGTTGCCGACGAAAATGCAGCGCCGGTGGGCGCCGTACCAGGAATAGTTTCCGCCCTCGGGACTGCGGTCCCAAAGGAGGCCGGTCGAGCGGTCCAAGACCGTGTCGCCGCCGAAATCGGTAAGCACCACGAATCTTTGCGATACGTCGGTGATTTGGGTCCAAGGCTTGATGCCGCCGGCGAAGGCCGGCGCGGATGCCATCCATCCGAGGCAAAGCCCCAACAGAAAAAGCCCTGCTTTTTTTGGAAGCTGGAACATAGTTACTCCTTTGTTCAACAGCGGAAACCAGGATGAGTGGTATTTCTTAAAAGAAGAAACCGAACCGTACCAACCCCTGCCCCCATTTATGTTAGTACAAAATATTGTGCAATTGATCTCGAAAGCCTGTCAATGAGAGATCGAAGAAAAATCCCATTTTCGGTGGATAAGAGATCCTTGGCGAATTGCCTATGAAGCGGGCATGAATCACCGCAGCGTCGTCTCTTCCCTCCGGAAAATCTTGCCCGATCCGGGCCTCGATCCAACGCTCGTCGTTTGAACGGCTTCTTCACCAACGCCTGGGCCCTGAGGCCCTCACCCCTCCGGCCGCTGGTTTCGGGCGACGCCGATTCAGGTCAGTGACGATTGATTTTGACCACTGCCTGGACCCGATTCTGGACGCCCAGCTTTTCGAAGATGTGTTGGAGATGAGTGCGGATGGTTTCGGGTGAGATGAAGAGGCTCTTCGCGATCTGGGCATTGCTTTGGCCCTGAACCAGGCCGCCCAAGACCTCTATCTCGCGCTGGGTCAGGGAATAGAGGCTGCGCAATTTTTCGGAGTCGGCGAGGCCGGTTTGAGCGAGGCCGGTGCCGCGGTTCCGCGAGCTCAATTGGACCAGGACATAGGGCTCGCCGCCGCCGCGCCAACGCAGCAAGCGAAGCTCGGCCTCGGGTCCGAAACCGGGGGCTTCGCCCAGCCAAAGTTTTTCCGGTTTGAGCGCGAGGGCCTCCCGGCGGTCGGCACTGCCGCAAAGCCGGCGCGCGGCTTGGAGCAGGGGAAAGGGCGGGCCCTTTTCGGCGGGGAAATGCTCGCGCCAAAAGGCTTCGGCCGCGGCCGAGGTCCAGAGCAGCCGGCCGAGGCGATCCAGCGCCAGGCAGGGTTTGGATTCGGAATGAGCCAGGATCTCGTCGAAGAGCTCGGAGGATCGGCTGCTTTCCATTTGGCGGCGAACCACCGCGGCGAAAGAGGGCAGGATTTGGCTCAAGGCCGCGACGTGATCCCGGTTCCAATCGAGCTGGCGCCGCGACCGCGAGAGGACGATGCTGACGGTGCCGGGCGTCGCGCAATCGCCGATCACCAGATGGGCCTCGAGGACCCGCTCGATTTCGAGCGGTTTGGTGATTTCGTTGTAAAAGCCGGAGCTCTTGTATTTCTTGGGATCGACCAATTGGCTCATGATCGCGACCTGGGGTTTGCGCCGATGGCGGCGCAGCTCCTCGAAGGGATCGCTCTCATAATAGGCGCCGCGCCAGTATTGGGGGTAGGGATTGGGCATCCCCGGCGCGACGTATTCCTGGAGCTGGAGCTCTTCGCCCGGCACCACTTCGACGATGCTGGCCAGAGTGGCGTCGAAAGCCTCCGCCAGCTTGGGCAGGGCCACCGCCGTGAGATCTTTGAGGCTGGCCGACTCGGCGGCCGCGCAAACCGCGTCGAGGATAACGTTTTGGTGAACGCCGCCTTCGCTTTTCATTGCCCCTCTCTAGAATTCCAAGCATGCGCCAAGTGTTTCATCGGTTCAAGCAAATCTACGACGTTTAGGGGATACAAAATCCCACTTCCCGAGGATTAAAGTTCAGCATCGCCGGCTTCATGATCGGCCCATCATTCAAATAGGAGGTTCGTCATGAAAACATTCATGCGCATCGTGGTGGGGTCGGCCTTGGGCGTCCTGATCGCCCTGCCCAATCTTCACGCCACCGTGCTGAACGCGTGCAACAAACAGGCCTTGGTCGGCGAGTGGAACATCAACGCCACCGGCTATCTCTCGTTAATTCCGGGAGTCCCGTTTCCGATCACCACCGGCGATTCCTTGCCGGTGCTGGCCGCCGGTAAGGCGGTTTACAAGGTCCTGCCTAATGGCCAAGGCGAGGTCCGTGGCTTCACCACCGACGTCATCGGCGGCATCTCCGAAGTCGAAGTCCCCTTCGTCGGCGAGTACTCGATGGGCCTGAAGAACATCGGCGGGACCAACGTCTGCGTCGGCGACATCAAGCTCGAGTCTTTCCATGACGCCGAGCATGGCGGTCCCCATTGGCACTGCTTCCAGGTCATGCCTTCCCGGCTTTTCGAGGAGTTCAAATACATCTCCTATCCTTGCCCGGAGGGCTACCCGCAGGGCGGAGGCTTCGAGGCGATCCAAGGAATCTCGCAACGGGATAAGTTCTAAGACCGTTTGGCATCGAGGGTAAGGCACCGCCGCCCGAGCGAGCGCGGCGGTGTCTTTTTATCGCTCGAAACGCCGAATAAATTTGCTTCGCAAAACCCATCGAAAATAGCATGATCCGGTTTCATCTCCATGAAACCACGAGCGCGCTTTCGGCCAACCGTTTTCTGCCTCTCGTTGACCCTGCTTTGGCTGGGCACCGGCGCTTGCGTCAAATTCAAGCCCAACCCTTCGAGCAGCGCCGAATTCCTCCAGCGGATGAAAACCCAAACCCAGGGCGGCTTGGAGGTTTCGGCGACGGTCTTGGGCAAGAAGGAGAGCAAGGATTACTTCGGGATCAACCTCGAGAAGAAGCACGTTCAGGCGGTCTACCTTAAGGTCCACAACAAGGAAAACCGGTCTTATTGGCTGATGCCGATCAGCATCGACCCCAATTATTACTCGCCCAACGAGGTGGCCTACCGCCATCGGACCGGCCATAGCGGGGAAACTCAGCTGCAAATGAACGAGTTTTTCGAGGCCCAGCAGATGAAATACAACATCGGGCCCGGCGAAACCAAGGAGGGCTTCGTTTACACCAACGTCGATTTCGGCTCCAAGGAGTTCAGCGTCGACTTGCTCAGCCAGGGCGAATTGAAGCGCTTCCCCTTCATCGTTCCGGTGCCGGGGCTGTCGGCCGATTATCAGGAAGTCGACTTCGATGCCCTCTACCAGCCCTCCGATTTCCGCGACGTCTCCTTGGAGGAGCTCCGCCAGTCTTTGGAGGCTTATCCTTGCTGCACTGCCAAAAAAGGCAGCGAGGTTCACGACGGCGACGCCGTCAACTTGGTCGTGGTCGGCGATCTCGACGACCTCCTGACGGCCTTCGTCCGCCAGGGTTGGCGGGAAACCGCGGTCCAGGACAAACATTCCTCCTTGAAGTCCGTCAAGTCGCTGCTCTTCCACAGCCCCTACGTCAACGCGCCGATGAGCAAGCTCTATCTTTTCGACCGCCACCAGGACATCGCCTTCCAAAAGCCGCGGCGCTCGATCCATCAGCGCAACCACCTGCGGCTTTGGATGACGCCCTTGCGTTACGAGGGCAAGCACGTTTGGATCGGGACGGTGAGCCGGGATATCGGCATTCGTTTCACCCCCAAGGCCTTTCTCTTCATCACCCACAAAATCGATTCGGACATCGACGAGGCCCGCGATTTTCTGCTCCAGGACATGATGATCGGGGACGCGGTGGGTTATGTCGGTCTGGTCAAAGGGGTCGGTGAATTCCCGGTCGAGGCCCCCCATAAGAACTTGATGGGCGACAGCTGGTACACCGACGGCCTGCGGGCGGTGATGGTCATCACCGACGGACCCACTCCGCTGCTGAGCACCCAGCCGCTGCCTTGGGAAACGCCGATGGGCCGCAGCAGCATCCGGCTCGACGCCCTGGTCAAGGATTCGGCTCCGGCGAAAGGCAAGAAATCGCCCCGGCCTTGAGCCTCACTTTTTAGCCAGCGAATCCAAGGGGCCCTTCGGCAATAACCATGACTTCAATTCGGAATAAGGGATGAGCAGCTCGGTCGGCCCGTCGGCGTAAGAAGCCACTTCATAAGGGTTGAAATAGAAGATCAACCCCTCGGGGCCGGCGGCGAAATTCTCGTTGAGCCGGAATCCATTCTCGAAAGTGAAGCCGGCATCGTTCAAGTCGGTCTCGGCCGGCAGGTCCCGAGCCCGGCGAAAAGCCTTTTCGCCGAGGGCTTGGATCGGCTCCTCATAACCCGGCTTCAGCCAGTCGCCGAGACCGTAGGGTCGGCCGTCTTTCGGATTGTAGCTGCGA
>DATEDP010000026.1 GCA_035281585.1 bacterium | reverse complement strand
GATCGGCGTCCATCAAGCCCCAGTGCTCGCCGGCTCGCCCTTCGATCGAGCTCTTCCAGGGTTGGTCGAAAGCTTCGATCAGATTGTAGTCCAGCTTGAGCTCGGTGGCCTTGGCCATGAATCCCCGAACGAAGGAGGCTTGGTTGGCCAGCGTCGCCTTCGCCGCTCCCCGTTGCGGCCCGTCGCTGGGCCAGCCGGTCTCGGCGATCATGACCGGCTTCTTGGGGAAGGTGATCTTGACGGCCTCATGCCGGGAAACGACGTAGTCCACCGCCTGCTCGACCGGGACTTCGTTCCAGTAGGGCAGGATGTGGATGGCGACGAAATCGACGTGCTTGGCCAAATCGGGATGCATCAGCCAGTAGTCCCAGGGCTCGGCGGTGGAGACCGGGATCTTGGCTTTCTTGAGTTTCTTGCGGGCGTAGTCGAGGTAGGCGACCAGCTTCTCGCGCGGCACCGTCTCCTGGAGTTGGGTTTCGTTGCCGATGATGACCCGGACGACGTTCTTGTTTTTCAGGGCCATTTGGATGACGGCTTCGACTTCACGATCGTTGTGAGAGGTGTCGGGATTGGCGTCGAGATAGGCCGAAGCGATCACCTTCATGTTGTGCTTGGCGGCCAGGGCCGGAACTTGATCGAGCCCGCCCAAGGAGCTGTAGAGACGGATCGTCGAGGTCTTCCCGGCGAGAACCTTCAGATCGGCTTCGATCTCCTCGGCGGTGAAATCCTTTCCTTGGAAGGGGCTTTGGTGCTTCTTGTAGGGGTTGAGCGAGAAGCTGTTGAGCGGATAGCTGCTCTCCACCATGTCGCGTGGCTTGTTGATCTGGGTCCAGATCAGGACGCTGCAGAGCAGCGTGGTGAGGAGGAGCAGAATCGTTGATAATCGCATATATCCCTTGTCCCAGCGAAACAGCCCCGGTGTAGCATCGAATTCTCAACAATTCCAGGGCTTTCCCAGGTCGGTGGCTTCGTCTAAATAGCTGAAATCTATGTAAATATTTAGCGCGTCCCACGCAGGGGGCTGGGAACAAGATTTAGCGGATCTTGTCGACGCTCGATTCCCAGCTTTGTCCATCGAAGGGCAGGATCTCGAAGGTCTCGGCGAAATCCCCATCCAAACAGCGGACGTTGACGTCCCATTGGCCGGGATGGGAACGGGGGCGGTAGAAAGGATGCATGCCGCAGACCCGGCAGAAGAGATGGCGGGCGATGCCGGTATTGAAGCGATATTCGCTTAAAAATTCTCCGCCTTGGAGCAAGCTGAAGTCCTTTTCCGGAACGATCAAGTGAAGAAAGCCCTTCTTGCGGCAAATACTGCAATTGCAGTCGTAGGCTTTTCGCTCCCGAATTCGGACTCGGAAACGAACCTGGCCGCAGTGACAGCCGCCTTCTTGCGTTTCGCCCGCGCTCATGCCTCTCCTGAGATGCTTAAGGCGATCTTGCCCTGGGTATGTTTCTCCTCGATCAGCCGGTGAGCCTCCGCGGCTTCCGCCAGCGGGAAGACCTTCGCCAGCTTGACCGACAATTTTCCGGCCTCGGACCATTCTCGCAGTTTATTGAGCTGGGAGCTTTCCGGCCGGACGAAAATGTAATGGGGCACCAAGCCGCGGCGTCGGAAATCGTCCTCCTTCATGGCGAGGATCGAGGTGATCCGGCCGCCTTCTTTCAGCACTTCGGCGCTCTCGGTCTGGGTTTTTCCGCCGACGGTGTCGAAAACCGCGTCGATGCCGCCGGGATGGAGTCGCTGTAATGCTTTGACGAAATTCTCTTGGGTGTAATCGACGATCTCGTCGGCGCCGAGCCGGCGCAGGTAATCGTGGTGCCGAGCGCTGGCGGTGGTGATCACCCGGGCACCGGCATTCTTGGCCAGTTGGATGGCGAAGCTGCCGACGCCACCGGCGCCGGCGTGGATCAGGATCGTCTCGCCGGCCTTCAGCTTGATCCCCTCGAAGAGCGATTGGTAGGCGGTGAGGCCGGCCAGCGGGATCGCGGCCGCTTCCTCGAAACCGAGGTTTTTCGGCTTGGGCGCAATATGCTCCCGGCCGAGCGAGATGAACTCGCCATAGGTCCCGTCGTGGAGGATCTCCTTCCGGCAATACGCAAAGACCTCGTCGCCGGTCTTGGCGAAATCGACTTTTTCGCCGACGGCCTCGATCACGCCGGCGGCGTCCCAACCCAGGACGATCGGAAAGGCATGGGGCATCCGGCCCTGCAACAATCCTTCGCGGATCTTCCAATCGACCGGATTGACGCCGGCCGCGCGAATTCGCACCAGGACCTCCCGCGGCCCCGGCCTGGGCAAATCGAGCTCCAATCGCTCGATCGTTTCCGGTCCGCCGAACCTTTGAATTCCCATCGCTTTCATGGGGCGAATTTGCTCCATTCGGAGCCTCAGGTAAACCCGGATTTTTTGGGCCTTAACTTCGCCCAAGGCCGCCGGTCCCATTGAAGCAATCCCTAGATCCGCATCGCGGAAAGAAAGGAAGCATATGTTTGGAAGGAAAGTTTTTTTAATCGGGGCTCTCGCTTTGGGACTGACCGCTTCGGCTCCGGCCGCTTTCGCCAAAGATGGCGGTGCCTGCAAGGCCGACGTCGAAAAATTCTGCAAGAACGTCGAAAAAGGCGGCGGCCGCATCAAGCAATGCCTGCAAGACCACAAGGCCGACCTCTCGGTCGAATGTAAAACCAAAATGGAAAGGCACGAGCAACGCAAAGCGGCCTGCAAGGCCGACGTCGAGAAGTTCTGCAAGGACATTCCCCGAGGCAAGGGCCAAGTTCGGGCCTGCATGAAATCGCATGAGAGCGAGCTTTCGCCGGCCTGCAAGGCGTTGATCTAGCCTCATGGCGTCCTGAGCGGGGTTCCGGTCGAACGCCGCGAGGCCTGTCATCCTGAGCGAAGCGAAGGATCTACGACCTGCCAAGCAACTATGGGACTCAAGAGTTCCTTCGTCTCCCCGGAATCCACTTAGGATGACCGAAGAGAATTGGCCCTTCCAAGGCACCTTGGCCAGTCGCAGATCCTTCGCTTCGCTCAGGATGACGGTGCAGGGGCAGGACAATGGCGGCTTATATATCTAAGTCTTCTCGGACCCATTCCCCGCGCTTGAAACGCGAGGGACTCAAGGCGGTGGCGTCGAGGTCGGAAAATCGGCCCTCGGCGATGAGCTCGGCCAAGGCCAGGCTCAAGGCATAGGACTGCATGACGCCGCGGCCGGTGGCCGCTCCCAGCTCGTAGATGTTGTCGAAGCCTTCGGCCCTCCCTAGGACCGCGCTCTTGTCGGGGCCGACGGCGTAGAGCCCGGCCCAACCCCGCAGGTGGTGGATGGCGTCGAAGTGCCGCCGCCCCCCGCGCCGGTAGAGCCGGAGCCAGATCTTGCGGTCGAAGAATTTCTCGCCGTCGTAACGAAAGGAGTAGCCCGGTTTCTCGTCGCGGTTGGAATAGCCGGCGAGGACGAGGCCGCTGTGGCTGCCTTCGGGATGAAGGTAGAGCCCGGAGCTGTCGACGATCATTCCCCGGCCCGAGAGATCCTCGGCTTGGCTGGAGAAGAGGGCGATCTGGCGGCGGACCGCTTCGATCGGCAAGGGCTCGCCGTATCGCTTCGAGCTGAGCTTGAGCCAGGCGCCGGTGCAGTTGACGAGGATTTTGGGATAGAGCCGCTGCTCCCGCCACTCGGCGCCGATTCGCTGCTCGGTGAGCAGGCTCTCCAATTCGCTTTCGCCGGGCGGCCGCTCGCGGATCCGGACCTGGACTTCGCGGGCGAGCCGGCCCTGGCGGATCACTCCGCTCAAATAAGCCCGGTCTTGGAAGAGGACCCCGGCCGCCTTGGCTTGGGCACGGTACCAGTCGCGCAGGAGATGGGGATCGAGCAGGCCGTCCTTCGGCGAGAAGGTCGCGCCGGCGATGCCTTTCCAGTTTTCGAATTCCTTAAGCCGCGGGCGAGCTTCTTCCGGCGAAAGGTATTCGACCGGGATGCCGAGACTCCGGTAGGTTTCACGTTTTTCTTGGGCGATCTTCCACCGCGAAGCCGAATAGAGAAAGAGATAGCCACGTTGGAAGAATTGGATCTTCTCGGCGATGCTCTCGAAGAATTGAATCGAGCGCCAGGCCAGCTCGGCATTGAGCGGATGCCACCAAGTGGCCCGGGCTCCGCCGGCATTGCGCTCGGAGGAGCTGAAAGTTCCGGCCAAGTCGGGATCGATCACCAGGATCGAGCCGACCCTTTTGCGGGCCAGCTGCCAGGCCAGGGCCGAACCCAGAACGCCCCCGCCGACGATAAGGATGTCGGGGCGGTCGGATTGCATGAAGCGATTGTAAACCAGATTTGGTCCGTAGGAAGGGGCTTTAGCCCCGTCCTGGCGCCGAAGGCGTCACGGCGGCGATGACGGCGCTTCGCGCCGTTGGCGGGGCTAAAGCCCCTGGCTACTTTCTCCCAAATCCCCCGCCGCCCGGCGTCTCGATTCGGAGGGTTTCGCCGACCTTGAAGCGGCGCTCGAATTTGGAGGGCAATTTCAGCTTCAGCTCCGGGCCGGCGCGATTGGGCTTGGCGATCACCCAATTGGCCCCGCTTCGACCGTCCTTGCCACCGCTCAAGCCATAGGGCCGGCGGCGCCGGCGGTCGCTCAAGACCGTGACCTCGGTGTCCTCGAGAAAGACGTAATCCCGGACCAATCCATCGCCGCCGCCCCGCCGGCCCTTGCCGCCGGAGCCACGGCGGATTCGGTAAGCGCCGATTCGCACCGGCAGCTCGCTCTCCAAGGCCTCGATCGGTGTGTTGAGGGTGTTGGTCATGTGGCTGTGAGTCGCGCTCAATCCGGGGCGCTCCGGTCCGGCGCCGATGCCGCCGGCCAAGGTTTCATAATAGGCGAAGCCGGCGTTGCCGAAGGCGACGTTGTTCATCGTTCCCTGGCTCGCCGCCGGCAGGACCCGGGGCAGGGCCTTCGCCAAGGCGCCGAACAGAACGTCGACCAGCCGTTGGCTGGTCTCGACGTTGCCGCCGGCCACCGGCGCCGGATAGCGGGCGTTCAGAACCGTGCCCTTGGGGGCGAAGACCTCGATCGGCTCCAGCGAGAGCAGGTCCTCGCCGGTCAAAGCCCGGACCAAACAACGAAAGGCATAGGCCACCGCCGAGAGGGTGATGGCGAAGGTTGCATTGACCGGGCCGGCGGTTTGAGGGGCCGAGCCGCTGAAATCCACCTTCACGCCGCGCGGTCCGACTCGGATTTCCACCGCCAAACGGACCGGGGCGTCGCCGATCCCGTCGTCGTCGAGCCAGTCCTCGAAAGAAAATCGGCCCCGCGGCAAGGCCGCCAAGGCGCGGCGGGTCAGCTCGGTCTCGTAGCGGCGCAGCTCCCGCATCATGAGCCCAAGCTGGGGACCGTAAAGCTTTCGCATTTGCAAAAGCCGTTCGGCGCCGAGCCGGTTGGCCGAGATTTGAGCCTCGAGATCGGCTCGGCGTTCCTCGGGACGGCGGACTTGGCGAAGGAAGCGGCGGAGAAAGGTCCGGTTCCAACGGCCCCTTTCCAAAAGCAGGGTCGGAGGGATGACCACTCCTTCCTCCTCCAGGTGGGTGGCCAATGGCATCGAGCCCGGCGTTTTGCCGCCGACGTCGCTGTGATGGGCCCGATTGGCGGCATAAAAGAGAGGACGGTGCCGGCCGGGCGCGAAGATCGGCGTGACCACCGTGATGTCCGGCAGGTGAGTGCCGCCGCGATAGGGATCGTTGAGCAGGATGACGTCGCCGGGCCTCAGCGGGAAGGCTCGCAGCGCCGCCTTCACGCTGAGCGGCATCGAGCCCAAGTGGACCGGGATGTGGGCGGCCTGAGCCGCCATCGCCCCGGCGGCGTCGAAGATCGCGCAGGAGTAGTCGCGGCGCTCCTTGATGTTGGGCGAGAAGGCGCTGCGCCCGAGCAGGGCGCCCATCTCCTCGCAGAGCGAGGCGAAGCGGTGGCGGAAGAGCTCGAGGGCGATGGGGTCGAAGGCTTTAGCCACGAGGTCTCCTTACGGTCTTATTTTCGAAGAGCAGATGGCCTTGGGCCGCAACCGTCATTTTCCATCCGGGCTTGAGGAAGGCGGTGGCGCTCGGCTCGACCAAGAGCGCCGGTCCGGCGGCCGAGAAGCCGGCGGCCAAGCCTTGGCGGCGGTGAACCGGGGCTTCGATCCATCGGCCGTTCCAGTGGAGGCGGTTGAATTCGGCGGCGGGCCGGCTCGCGGCGGAGGCCGCCGAAAAATCCACCGGCGGTCGGGCCTCGCGGGCGCTGAGCTCCAGCCGCAGATTGACCACCTCCAGCGGGCGGCGGCGGTGGCGATAGCCGAAGCGGCGGAGATGCTCGGATTCGAAAGCCGATTTCCAGCGCGGGCCGAAAGGGACGCTCAATTCGTGGGACTGGCCGCGGTAGCGCAGGTCGAGGCTGGCCCGAATTTTTTGGGAGGCGGCGGCGATGCCTTCGTCGCGAGCCTGCCGCTCGGCTTGCCGCTTCAAATCGGCGAGCTGGCGCTGGAGGCGGCCGAAGCCGGCCGCGCTCGCCGGCCAAAGCAAGGTTCGAACGTAGTCCTTGCGATAATCGGCGAAGGCCATGCCCAGAGCCGAAAGCAAGCCGGGATGGGGCGGGAGGAGGATCCGGCCCATGCCCAATTCCTCGGCCAGATCGGCGGCATGGAGGCCGCCGGCGCCGCCGAAGGGCAAAAGCAAGAAATCGCGGGGATCGTAGCCCCGCTCCAGCGAAAGCACCCGCAGGGCCCGCACGATGTTGGCGTTGGCGACGGCCAAGACGCCCTCGGCCGCCGCTTCGAGCCCGAGCTTGAGCTGCCGAGCCAGGCGCCGAAGCGGCTGCCGGATCTTCTCGCGGTGGATTTTCATTCGGCCGCCGAGGAAATGCTCGGGCGGGATCCGTCCCAGCCAGACTTGGGCGTCGGTGACGGTGAGCCGGGTCCCGCCCCGGCCATAGCAGATCGGGCCGGGGTCGGCGCCGGCGCTCT
>DATEDP010000025.1 GCA_035281585.1 bacterium | reverse complement strand
CCGGGCCAAAAAAGTAAGTAATTGAAATTATTTAATTTATTATAAAATTGTCGAATTGATTCCAAATATTAATCATTAAATTTTCAAAAAATAATTGGCTATTGTAAATTAAGTGGAATTTAAATTTTTGTTTATTTTTTGGAATTGGGCCTTAAGATGAAACGATGCCAAGCCCCTCCCTCATCGACGGCCGCTACCAGGTGCTGCAGCGTTTGGGCGAGGGCTTGAGCGGCGAAGTCTTCTTGGTCGATTTCGATCGCCAGCGTTTCGCCCTCAAGCTGCTCAAGCCCATCGCCGATCAAAAGTTGGAGTCCGATCTCGTCGCCGCTTTCAAATTCGAGTTCGCCTTCCTCAAGGATCTCCGCCACCCCAACGTGGTGCGGATCCAGGACTTCGGCTTCGACGAAAGCACCCACCGCTTCTATTTCACCGAAGAGTTTTTGGAAGGCCGGACCAGCCAAGAATATGCCCGGGGCCGGAGCCCGGAGGAGATCGGCGAGCTCTTCCTCCAAGCCATTCGCGGGCTCCAGGCGATTCACCGGGCCCGCCTGCTCCACGGCGATTTGAAGGGCAGCAACCTGATCGTGGTGTCGGGCGAAGCCGGCCCTCAGGTGAAGCTGATCGATTTGGGCTTGGCCGATCCGCGCTTCACCTCGACCGGTGGAACACCGACGACGATGGCGCCGGAAAAAATTCTGCGGGAGCCGGCCGATGAGCGTTCCGACCTTTATTCCTTGGGCGTCGTCTTCTATCAGCTCTTCGCCGGCGAAAACCCCTTCGCCCGCCCGACCTTGGCCGAGACTTACGAGGCCCATCTGACCTTGGCCCCGCCCAAGCTCAGCTTGAAAAATCCCAAGGTGCCGCCATTCTGGAACGAGATCTTCGAGACCCTGCTGAAAAAGAATCCGGCCCACCGCTATCGCGACACCGCCGCCTTGCTCGCGGCGATCGACTTCGCCCGGCCGGCGGCGGCCGGCGGCGCCAAGCTCGCTCCGCCCTGGCGGCTGGAGCGTTGGATCGGCCGGGCCAAGCTGCTCCAAGGCCTGACCGCGAAGATTCGCCGAGCCCTCGGCGCGAAGAAAGAGCGGCGGGCTTTCCTGCTGGTGGGCGAGGCCGGAGTCGGCAAGAGCCGCATCGCCCAAGAGCTGAAATACCTTTTCCAGATGGAAAAGGTTCGGGTCGCCGCTCCGCCCCAAAAGGATTGCGACCTTTGGATCACCGAGGACGAGGCCTGGGTCGCTCATCCCGATGCGCCGCGAGCCTTGGTCCTCTCGCTCAAGCCCGAGGCCGAGGAAGCGCTGCGGGCCAAGCTCGAAGGCCAGGGCTGGAAGGTGGAGGCCGTCCCGGTGCCGGCTCTCACTCGGGAAGAGCTCGAAGCTTTCGTTCTGGAGCTGACCGGTCTCGAGAGGATTCCCGAAAACTTTCTGCAGCGGCTCTGGGAGCGAAGCCGCGGCAACCTCCAGCTGGCGGTTTCCCTGCTCGAAAATCTGGCCCAGCAGCAGCGCTGGGTCGATGACCAGGGGCGCTGGAACCTGGCGATCTTCCGCGAGGCCGACCTCGATTTCGACAGCCTCGCCCTCGACCTCTCCGAGATCGATTCGACCTTGGCGGCGCTGCCGGCCGCCGACCATCCGGGCCGGACCGAGCTTTGGATCAAGCGGGCCGAGGAGCTGATGAAGAATAAAAATTTCGGCCAAGCCGAGGCGGCGCTGGTCCGGGCCGAAACCGAGGCCCAGGAAGTCGGTGATTTGAGCCGGAAGCTGAAGTTGCGGGCCTCGATTTACGAGCGTCAGGGCCTGCTTCGGATCAACGAGCAGCGTTACGAAGAAGCCCGGGGCCGGATCGAGCGGGCCTTGGCTCTGCTTGAAGAAAGCGGGATCGAGGACGAGCCGCGTTTTCTTCGGGCCCAAAATTATTTGGCTTGGCTGCTTTGCCAGGAGGGCAAGGTCGATGCCGCGATCGAGCTTTTCAAGCGGACCCAGCGGCGCTGGGAGGCCTTGCCGCCGCCCGAGCGCTCCAAGGTCCGGAACCAAGACTTGGGCTTCGCCTACCTGCTCAAAGGCGAATCGGCCCAAGCCATCGCGGCCCTCGAGGCCATGCTTCCCTTCTATCAGGAGCTCGACGATCCCCAGCTGCTGATGAAGGTCCACTACAACCTGGCCGAGGCTCAGCTGCTGGCGAAGGATTATTCGGCGGCGGTGGAAAATTTCCGCCGCGGCTCCGAGCTGATGCGGCTCCACCGGAATTTCGAGTTCCTGCTCCGGGCCTACAACGGCTTGGGCAAGGCCCAGCATCTTCGGGGCGAGCTCGAGCCGGCCTTGGCCGATTACACCCGGGGCCTCGAGCTGGCCGATTATCTCCGGGATTATTCCAGCGCCTCGGCCCTGGCCCAGAACATCGGCTCGATTCAAGTCGAGCGCGGGGACTACCCGGTGGCCCAGCGCCATTTCGTGCTGGCCCTCAACCTCTTGAAGAAGCTGCCCGAGAAGAATGCCCATGCCCTCTACCTCGAAGCCCGGGCCCTGGTCGAGCTGGGCGACCTGTTTCGGCGCCAGGGCCGTTATGCCGAGGCCGAGACCTGGGCCCGCGACGCCGACCGCATGGCCAAGCAGGAAAACTCGCTGGCCCATTTCCGATTTTGGTCGCTCTTGACCCGGGCCGAGATCGCCCGCGACGAAGGCGACCGGGTCCGCTTGCAGGATTTGCTGGCCGAGCTCTTGCCTTTGGCCGACGACGCCGAGAAACAAGGCCACTGCCGGGAGCTGCGCCGCCTGCTGGGCGAAAACGCCCCGGCCTTCGAGAGCCCCGAGCCCTCGACCTTGAGCGCCATTCCGACCCGGGTCGAGGCCCTCGACAGCGGCGCGTCCTTGCTCGCCGCCCAGCGCCGCTTGGCCGAGGAGTCCGACCCCGAGGCCCTGCGCCGTTTGATTCGGGAGCTGCAGGAGCGGCTCGACCGGGCCGAGCAAGAGCTGTCGCGGGCCCGCGAAGGGGCCGTCGAGTCCAGCGTCCTGTTGCGCTTTGCCGAGATGGATTTCTTGAGCCGCAATAAGACGATGCAGGAGCTCTTCCGCACCGTCGAGCGGATCCGCGACACCGAGCTGGCGGTGGTGATTCACGGCGAATCCGGCACCGGCAAGGAGCTGCTGGCCCGCTCGCTGCACCGGGGCTCGCGCCGCCACACCGGCCCCTTCGTCGCCGTCAACTGCGCGGCATTCCCGGCGGCCCTGATCGAAAGCGAGCTCTTCGGCTACAAGGCCGGCGCTTTCACCGGAGCGGTCCGCGACAAGCCCGGCTTGATCGAGTCGGCCGAGGGCGGAACGCTCTTTCTCGACGAGATCGCCGAGCTGGAGCTGCCGCTCCAAGCCAAGCTGCTTCGGGTCTTGCAAGAAAAAGAAGTCGTCCGGCTCGGCGAGACCAAGCCGCGGCCGGTGCGCTTTCGTCTGATCTCGGCTTCCCACCGCCGCTTGGAAGAGCAGGTTCGGGCCGGCCGCTTCCGCGAAGATCTTTTCTACCGGGTCGCCGAGCTGGAGCTTCATCTGCCGCCGCTTCGAGAGCGGCCCGAGGACATCGCACCCTTGGCCGAGCGTTTCATCGCCCAATACCTCGAGGAGCATCGCGAAAAAGAGAAGGTCAAGCTCGGCCGGGACCTGCTCGGCCCGCTACTTGATTATCGTTGGCCCGGAAACGTCCGGGAGCTGGAGAACCTGATCCGGGCCGCCACCGCGCTGCGGCGCGGAGCCCAGCTTCGCCTCCAGGATTTGCCGGCCTCCTGGCGCGAGCGTCTCCAGGGGAAAGGCGAGACCAAGCCGGTGGCCGCCGCCGGCGCCGAGACGGCTCCGGTTCCCGCCGCCGCCGGTTCCGCCAAAAGTTGGCGCGAGCTCGAGGAGCTGATCCTGGCCAAGGCCTTGCTTCACTTCGAGCTCGATGTCCGCCGGGCCGCCCAAGTGCTGGGTTGCGCTCCCTCCAAGCTGTACCAAAGGCTGCGGGAGTCCCGGCTCGCCGAGCGCCGGGCCGATTGGGAAGCCGAGCCTTACCGCTATCAGGGCGAAAGCTTGGAGGAGCTGAAGCGCCGGGCCTTCCAAGAGGCCTTGGCCGAAGCCGGCGGAAGCGCTTACCGGGCGGCTCGGCGCCTGGGCGTCAGCCCGGCGACCGTCTACCAATGGGCGCGTTAAGGATGGACAGGCTCGGCTCGGGCATATTAGGGATTTCGGGGTGAAGGCTTTGCGCTACATCGCGGTGGAAGGGCCGATCGGAGTGGGAAAGACCACCTTGACCAACCTCCTGGCCCAGGAATTCCAAGGCCGGATCGTCCTCGAAGAGGCCGAGGAGAATCCTTTCTTGCCGGCATTTTATAAAGATCCCCATTCCCACGCCTTTCAGACCCAGGTTTTCTTCCTGCTCTCGCGCTATCAGCAGCAGAAGACGCTGATGCAGCAAGACCTCTTCAAGCAAGCGACGATCTCCGATTACATCTTCGCCAAGGACCGGATCTTCGCCATGCTCAACTTGAGCGAAGAGGAGATCAATCTCTACGACAAACTCTACCGAGTGCTCGATGCCCAAGTGGCCAAGCCCGACCTGGTGATCTTTCTCCAAGCCAGCGTCGACACCCTGCGCGAGAGGATCAAGAAGCGGGGCATCCCCTACGAGAAATCGATCTCCGGCGCCTACATCGAGCGGCTCTGCCAGGCTTACAACCAGTTCTTCTTCGAATACGACGAGACGCCGCTGCTCACGGTCAACTGCACCGAGATTGACATCGTCAAGAACCAGGAAGACTATAAGAAGCTGCTGAAGGAAATCCTCAACATGCGCAAAGCCAAGCTCGACAAGCATTACGTGAGCATCAGCAGCAAGACTTGAGGCTGTCGCTCGGGATAGACATGAAGATCACGGTTCCTCAAATCGTCGCGATGAAGGCCAAGGGCGACAAGATCGCCATGGTCACGGCTTACGATTACAGCTTCGCCAAGCTCATCGACGGGGCCGGCGTCGAGATGATTTTGGTCGGCGATTCGCTGGGGATGGTGGTCCAGGGCCGGAAGAACACTCTCGGCGTCACTCTCGACCACATGGTTTATCATTGCCACTGCGTGGCCAAGGGCGCCGAGCGGGCCCACGTGGTCGGCGACCTGCCCTTCCTTTCCTACCAGGCCTCCCGGGAGGACGCGATCCGCTCGGCCGGCGACCTGCTCAAGAAGGGCCACGCCGATTCGGTCAAGCTCGAGGGCGGCGAAGAGCTGGCCGAGACGATCCGGGCCGTCGTCGACCTGGGAATCCCGGTGATGGGCCACGTCGGCCTCATGCCCCAGCGGATCCAGCAGATGGGCGGATACAAGATCCAAGGCCGGGGCAAGGCCGCCAAGAAAGTTTTGCGCGACGCCAAAGCCGTTGCCGACGCCGGCGCCTACGCCTTGGTCTTGGAGGGAATCACCTTGGAGCTGGCCAAGGAAATCACCGCCGAGGTTCCGATCCCCACCATCGGCATCGGATCGGGCCCCCATTGCGACGGCCAAGTCCTGGTTTGTTACGACCTGCTCGGCGTCTTTCAAGATTTCAGCCCCAAGTTCGTCAAGCACTACGCCGACCTCAAGCAGGTGGTGGGCTCGGCGGTGGAAACCTACATCTCCGAGGTCAAGGCCGGGAAGTTCCCGGGACCGGAGCACAGCTTCCGAGAAAAGAAGTAATTAGAAATTTTTCACCCCCCTTTGAAAAAGGGGGGCAGGGGGATTTAAAGCGGGGGTTTTCGGCAAATAGAGCGAAGTGAAAGGTTCGTTGCCTCTTCAAATCCCCCCAACCCCCCTTTTTCAAAGGGGGGAGAGGAGAGTCCGATGCAAATCTTCCGCACGGTGCGAGAAATGCAAGCTTGGTCTTTGGGCCGCCGGGCCGAGGGCCGGCGCATCGCCTTGGTGCCGACGATGGGCGCCCTCCACGAGGGTCATCTCGCCTTGATCGACGCCGCCAAGAAGCAAGCCGACGAGGTGGTCCTCTCGATCTACGTCAATCCGACCCAATTCGGGCCCCAAGAGGATTTCGACAAATATCCGCGGACCTTCGACCGCGACTCGGACTTGGCCGAGCAACGGGGCGTGGCCGCCATCTTCGCGCCAAGCAACGAAGAGATGTATCCGGCCGGCCATCAAACCTTCGTCACCGTCACCGAGCTGAGCCGCGGCCTCTGCGGGGCCTTTCGGCCCGGTCACTTCCGGGGCGTCACCACCGTCGTCGCCAAGCTTTTCCTCATCGTCCAGCCGCAAAGGGCCTTTTTCGGCGAGAAGGACTACCAGCAGCTCAAGGTGATTCAAAGGATGGTCGCCGACTTGAATATTCCGGTCGAAGTCATCGGCGTCGAGACGGTCCGGGATCCCGACGGCTTGGCGATGAGCTCGCGCAATGCCTACCTCAGCCCCGAGGAGCGGAGCGAGGCCTTGGCTATCTCGCGCTCCATCGCCCTGGCCCAGGATTTGGTGAAGCAGGGGACCCATGACTGCAAAAACATTCTCGACCAAGTCCAGGGCTTGCTCTTTCAGGGAAAATTCACCATGGTGCAGTACGCCGAGATCGTCGACGAGGAGATGTTGGCGCCGCTCGCCGCCGTCGAGCGGCCGGCTCGCCTGATCCTCGCGGTTTACATCAACGGCAAGCGCTTGATCGACAACGGCCCGCTGCGGCCATAAATTTCGAAGGAGCTCCATGGCAACCTCCGCGCCCCAAACCGCCGAAGTCCATGTCATCGTCGCCCAACACCTGATTCCGATCGAAGGCGAAATCCTCTCGCCCGGCGCCCTGGCCTTCCAGGGCGAGCGCATCCTGGCGGTGGGCCGGCCCGAGGAGCTGACCCAGCGTTTCCCCCAAGCCAAGGTCGAAGAGTACTCCAGCCATTGCCTCTTGCCCGGCTTGGTCAACGCTCATGCCGATCTTTCGCTGACTCACTTCGAAAAATATCCCCATCCCTTGCCCGAGACCAAGGAAGGGCGGATTCTTTTCATGGCCTGGCTGGTCAACGTCTCGCGCTTCAAGTCCAAGCTGGCTCTCGGCGACCAGCAGAAGTCGCTGGGCGAGGGCCTCGACATCGTCCGCCGCTCCGGCGTGACCACGATCGGCGACGTCTGCCGCTATCCGATCGCGGTGCCGCTCTACCGCGAGTCGGGCCTGCGGGTCGTCGTCCTGGCCGAGATCGAAAACATCCAACGGACCCTGGCCCAGGACGAGTTCGAGCAGGCCTTGGCCTTGGTCGACGAGATCCTCCACGAGGAAAATCCCAAGCTCAAGGCCGGCTTGGCGCCTTTTTCGGCTTATACCCTTTCGAAGAACATGCTGCGGATCCTCGGCAGCCACGCGATTCAGATGGGCATTCCGCTGCACCTCCATGCCGCTCTCACTTTCAGCGAGATGGAATTTTTCTACGACAGCCAGGGCGAGGTCACCTCGGTGCTATTCAAGGAGGCCGGCTGGGGCATCGACAAAATTCCGCCGCCCCATCGGATGACGCCGATCCAATATCTCCACGAGATCGGGGTGCTCAAGGCCAAGCCCTCGATCGTCGGGGCCCTCCACTTGGGTCCGACCGATTCGGCTCTCCTCGACAAGGCCGGCTGCGTCCGGGTTTTTTCGCCTCAATCCTTCGAGAAGCTCCAAGCCGGCGAGGTGCCTTGGGACAAGATCCTCAAGGAGGGCTCGCCCTGGGCCTTGGGCACCTTGAGCAAGGCTTCGGGTTCCAACCTTCAGCTTTGGGATGAGATGCGAGCGGTGGTCTATCGGCTCGAGGGCGAAATCGACCGCTCTCAAGTGGCCTCGGCCATTCTTCAGGCGGCCACTTTGGGCGGCGCCAAGGCCTTGGGCTTGGATTCGGAGATCGGGAGCCTGGCCAAGAACAAGCAGGCCGATTTCATCCTGGTCGACTCGCCCGAAGACGACGATTCGATTCCGGCCGGCTTGGTCGACCAAACTTTCCCCGAAAGAATCGCCGCCGTTTACGTCGCCGGCTCTCCGCTTTGGCGCCGATAACATTAATATATCCCTCCCCCGCAAGGGGGGAGGGTGGCTCGACGATTCGAGCCGGGAGAGGGGGCGCTAAGGTGCCGCTGCTTATGCAGCACCCCCTCTCCCCCGACCCCTCTCCCGCAGGGGGGAGGGGAGATCTTTTGCGCAGGCTTCTGCTGACAACTTTTCCCCCACCACGGCGATAAAGCCGCAATAGGGTGAAATACCTGGGATCATAAAATAATCACTCCGAATAGCACTTTGGGGGCACAAGGTGAGCGGAAACGCTTCCTTCCGTTTGTCTCGGGAAACCAGGGACTTACTGAAGCAACATCAAGATTTTTTCTCCTCCGTCCTAGATCTCTACGACGGCAAGGGGGACAATCCGCAAAAAACGCCCCTAAAATTCAAGCCTTCCGACCTCGAAGCCAAGACCGAAGCCGAGGTCAAGCCGAACGGCGACATCGAAGTCACTTTCATCATTCCGTTGGATGACAACGAGAAAGCCGGCGACGGCCGGGTCTATCTCAAGGACAAGTTTGTCTTCGATCCGACCCAGAAGGTGCTGAAGGGCTACCAGCGGAGCTTCGAGCACAATGGCAAGGGCGACGTCGCCGCCTGGAAAGGCTGGCTCGGCAAATACGAGGCCTTGGTCAAGAATGGGCCCGGTTTAAGCGATAAGCTTGTGCAAAGTTTTGGCCTTTCGGTGGCCCGGACCTTCGGCCAAGCCATGGTCGACGAGCAAGAGCAGCCGCTGGAGAAATTCAAAGAGGCCTTCAAAAAAGAGCGGCGCTATCTCGACAGCTTGAACGGCCTCATCGTCACCCAAGCCAAGCGGTTCGACCTCGAGGGCCTGAAGCTGCGCCGGGACAAGGAAAGCCACTATCAGGTGATCCGGGACGGCGATCAGCTCGATTTGATTTTGAAATGGGTGGCCGACGACGACGCCAAGCCCGAAAACGGCCGGATTTGGTTGAAGGATCGTTTCACTTTCAAGGACGGTAAATTCACCAATTTCAGCCGGGACTGGCTGTCGGACCCCAAGGCCGAAAGCGCCGAGAAGCACCGGGCCTTGGTCGAGAGCCTCAAGCGCCAGCCGCCGCCGGATATGGCCGAGACCAAGGCTTTCGCCGAGAATCTCCAGCCCTACCTCGTTCCCCAGCAGAATCCCAATCCCCGGGACCTGACCCCGCTGCTCGCGGCCAGCCTGAAAGCGCCGGCCGGCGAAAGTCTCTTCAAGGTCAAGGACCCGGCCGGGCTCGACGCCGCTCAAAAGCAAGCCCTCCAGATCCTCGAGGTTTTCGCCAAGGAAGACGTCGCCAAGCGGGCCGACCACGCCGAGGGGCTCCTCAATTTCGAGAGCAAGGTCGACGTCAATGCCGAAATCACCCAGGTCGAGTCGCTCTTCAAAAAGCTCGCCGAAGCTCGGGATCAATCGCCGGCCGGCAACCTGAAAACCCTGCTCCAAGGCCTGAGCTTGAGCGAGGGCGAGCAGGCCCAGCGCCAACGGCTCCTCAAATCGGCCCTGTTCCGCGAGCTGCTCTCTTTGGCTCAGGAGCGTGACACCGAGCTTCGGCACGGCGGGCTCCTCCATTTGGCCAAGGGCCGGCTCTTCAGCGAGCGGGGCTATCCGGGGACGGCCACCGCCATCGCCTCGCTGTTGAAAGACGATTCGGCCCTCGGGGCCAAGGCCGGGAAACTGCTCGACCTGGCCAACGGCAAGGCCAACTTCGGCGACAAGCTCGAGATGACTCTGGGTCATTTCCAGCACGAAGTGACCAAGCCTTCGATGCTGGCCGGCATGATGGCCGCGCCTTTTGCGGGGGCGGCTTTCGAGATCGGCGGACTGCGCGCCGCGAAATATCTTTACGACGCCAAGAAAATCGAGAGCATCGGCCGGGGCACCAAGTTGGCGGCCTCGGGCTTCGGCGTCTTCGGCGAATCGGTGGCCTTCACCGGCATGCACCGGGGCTTTGAGCGCCTTTCGCACGGCTCCGACCGGACCTGGAACGGCGCCGGCGACGAAATCCTTTCCTCGATGCTGATGTTCGTCGGCATGCGGGCGGTCCACGCCGGCACCGGCTGGGCCAGCAGCCGGGCGGCCGAAGGCAAGTTCAATTTCAAGGTCCGGGAGCGCGAGATCCGCTTCGGCGGCCGCGAGGGCACCGCCGCCCACGGCCCGAACCTCTTCCAGCCGACTCCGACCGGCCGCCTGCTGATGGGCAATCCTTGGGTGCCGGAGGCCGGAGTCGGCGCGCCGACCTTGACCAAGCTGGGCCAATTCAGCGCCGGCACCGCCAACCATCTCGGCAGCATCTTCGCGATGCAGGCCAGTAGTGCCGTCAGCCGAAAAGCCGGCTGGATGCCGGACAATGATCAGACTTTCGCCGCCAACTTCTTCGACGCGACCGTGATGTACGGCCAGGCCATGGTCGGCTTCAACCTGGCCAACCGGGCGACGATGGGCCGTCTCCAACCGGCGCTGGGCGAAGTGAAGATGCGGATCGAAGGCTTCGATCCCAAGGCCAGCTACGCGCCGATCGCGCCGGAGCGTCCGGCCAAATCCGGCGGCGGTTTTGAATTTGGACCTTGGCTCCAGAAGATCCGGGCCTCGCGGGCGGCGGCGAAGACCGCCGCCGCGCCGAAACCGGCCGGCGAGGCCGAGGGCTGGGGCGCCCGAGTCCGCCAAGGGCTGGGCTCGGCCCGCGAATGGCTTTCCAAGCTGGGTCCTTCCAAGGTGCGGAACCTCGAGGCCCAGCTGGCCGAGGTCGAAGCCAAAAGAGCCGAGGCCGAGCGCGAAGTCGAAACCAAGACTCAAGCCATCACCGAGCTCGAAGCCCGGGTGACCGAGCTCGGCAACGATTTGGGCAGCGCCCAAGGCGAGGCCGCGAATCAGCGCAGCGAGGCCGAGGCCAAGGGCACTCGGATCGGCGAGCTCGAGCGGGAGTTGGGCGAGAAAAATACCGAGGTTGCCGAAAGGACTCGGCAGCTCGAAGCAGCCAAGGAAGAAACCCGGCAGGAGAAAGAGGCGCGAGAAGCCGCCGAAGGCAAGCTTCAGGAGATCGAGAATAACGCTGAGGCCGCTGATTTGGGGCTCAGCTTCGAGAATCCGGCTGCCGAGGCCGCGGCCCTCCGGCAAAAGATCCAGGTGCTCAACACCGAAAAAAGCGAGGCCCAGATCCGAGCCGCCGCGTCCGGCCAAGAGGCCACCGAATTGCGCGGCCAGATCGAGACGGCCAATGCCGAGCTCAAGCGGCGCGAGGGCATCGATCGGGCCTTGACCGAGGCTCAGACCAAGGTCGGCGAGCTGGAGACGGCCCGGACCGAGTTCGAAGCCACGATCGCCGAGCTGCGCCGGGACATCGACAGCAGGAATAAAGAAAACACCGCGGCGTCGGAGCTGGTCGGCCGCATGGCCCAGCAGATCTCCGATCTCGAAACGAGCGTCGGCCGCAAGGATAAAGCGCTCACCGAAGGCGCCGCCGAGATCCAAATGCTCCGAGAGCAGGTCGAGACCACGAGAACCGAGGCCCAGATGCTGGCCGACAAGCTCGGAGAGTCCGACGCCCAGCTTAAGACAGCCAACCATCAGTTGGAAACCGAGCGCTCGCGAGTCGAGCAATTGAACCGAGTCCAAAAAGCCCTGGAGCGTGAAAGAGGCGAGATTCAGAGTAAATTGGATGCCAAGAGCGGCGAAGCCTCCGAGCTGAGCGGTAAGTTGCGAGAGACCGACGCTTCTTTGACCGAAGTCCAACGCGAGCTCAAGGGCGCCAGGCTGGATTTGGAAACCGCCGAGCGGGTCAAGAATGGCAAGGATGCCGAAAACGAGCGGCTCCGCGGCCTGATGCGAGAAGCCCAAGCCAACCATGGACGGAAGGAGACCGAGCTCTCCGAATCGATCCGCGGCTTGGAAGACCAGGTCAAGCAACAAATGGCCGAGATCGAGACGGCCGCGACCACCGTCGAAGGTCTGCGCCGCGACCTCGGCGAACAGACCAGCCGGGCCGAGGGCGCCGAAGCTCGTGAAACTACCCTCCGCGCCGAGATCGAAGAGCTTCAATCTCAACACGAACAGACCAAGACCGATTTGTCCAAGGCCGAGCGCCTCTTGCGCATCGCCGAAAGCACTGTGCAGGCCAAGGAGCGGCAGCTCGAGCGCGAGAAATCGAGCAAAGCGTCGATGCTCCGTAACTTGAACGCTCTGCGGAATCGGAAGGGCGAGCTCGACCGGGAGCTCATCGATGCCAAGGCCGAGAAATCCCGGCTCGAGACCCGAGCCAAGGAGCTGGAGCGCCAATTACAGGAAGAGATCGAAAAGGAACCGGAAATCGACATCACGGCTCAGGTCGAGCTTTCGGAGGCGCGCCAGGAATTCGAAGAGCAAAAGGGCCAGCTCGAAGGGCGCATCCAGGCTTTGGAAACGAATCGGGGCGAGCTCGAAGGAAAAATCAAAACCTTGGAGCGAGAGAAGGGCGAAGCCGAACGCCGGGTTCGGAGCCTCGAAACCGACGTGGAGATGGCCAAGGGATCGGCCCAATCGCAGAAAGACGACCTCGAGGCCCTGCAAACCCGAACCAAGAAGGAAGCCGAAGAGCTCCGCGCCAGCATGGAGGCTTGGCGCAAGAAGGCCACCGATGCCGAGGGCGGCAAGGCGCGGGCCGAGGCCCGAGTCGCCACCCTCGAGAGCGATCTGTCCGGGGCCAAGACCCGGCTGGAGAGCGCCGAGCGAGAGCTCCGCGAACAAGGCGAGGTCTTGAGGGCCGAGCGCGCGAAGAGCAAAAAGCTCGAAACTCAAGTTGGCGAGCTGGACGGCGCCAAGCAAGAGCTGGAAAGCCAAATCCAGATCAAGGCGGCCGAGATGGCCACCGCCGCCTCGGAGGCCCGCGACCAGATCGAGCAGCTCACCAGGGAAAAAGGGGAGCAGGAGGCCAAGCTTAAGGAAAGAGAAGAGACCGCGAGCAGGCTCCGGGAGGAACTCGGGAGGAAAAGCGAGGCTCTTACCAAAGCCGAAAAAGATGCGCGCGATGCCAAGGACGAGACGCGCCGGGAGCGCGCTCGCCTCGACGGCGAGAAGCGCGCGGTCGAGCGCGAGCGCGACGCCAAGATACGGGAATTGACCAATGCCGAAACCGAGGCCGGCAACCTTCGGACTCAAGTTCAAGAGCTTGAAGAGCGAATCGGTCAAGTCCGCCGCGAGGCCGAAGCCGAGCAGGAGCGTTTGAATTCGGAAAATGGGGCGCTGAAAGGCGACCTCGAAACCAAGGAACGCGACTTGATCGATCTTCAGCGGCAGTTGGCGGAAAGCGAGGCCCGGGCCGAAGAGCTCGATGCTCAGCTGGGCGAGGCCAACCGTTCGCTGGAAGCGGAAAAGACCGCCTTGACCAACCTACGCGCCGAGGTGGAAGAGACCGAGGCCCGAAACGGGATTGCCCTCGACCGCCTGCGCGAGGAAGCCCGCATTGCCGAGCAAGCCAGAGAAGAAGCCGAGGGGAAGGCGCGCGAAGCCAATGCCAAGCTCAGCCAGGTGGAGACCGAGCTGGGACAAGTTCGGCGCAAAGCTGAAGGAGCCGAACAGGAGGCGAAAACCAAGCTGGGCCGGTCCGAGCAAAGGGCCGAGACCGCCGAAGGCCATTTGGCCGAAAGGACCCGGGAGCTCGAGGAGCTGCGGACTTCGACCGCCGCCGAGGCCGAGAGACTTCGGGATGAAGCCCTCCAAGCGAGTAGGAATGAAGCTTTGGCTCAAGCCAGGGTTGAGGAGGTGGAAGCGACTTCGGCCCTTGCCGCGCAGCGCCTCCAAACGCTCGAGGCCGAGCTCGCGGGAGCTCAGGCCCAGGTCGAAGCCCTGCAGGCCCCGGCCAGTCAACACGAGGCGTCCGCGGCCCGAGCCACTCGCTTAGCCGGCGAGCTAGCCATTGAGAAACAAAAATTGACCGCCGCTGAGGCACGGGCTACCGCCGCCGAGCAAAAAGTCACGGCAACCGAGGAAAGAGTCCGGGCTGCCGAAGCTCGCGCGGAGGCTGAAAAAGCCCGGGCCGAAGCTGCCCTACTGCGGGCCACTGAGGCTGAAGGCAAAGCCGAACATGCCGAAACCGAGCTTGGTCAAAAAAGGCTGCGGATTCTTGGCTTAGAAGGCGATCTTACTCAAGCTCAGGCCGAAAACGTCACCTTGGCCCGCGCCGCCGAAGAATACGAAACTCAGGCCAAGCCCAAGATCGCCAAGCTCGAAGCCCGGGCTCGGGAGCTCGAAGGGCAGGCCCAGGCCGCCGAGACTCGAGCCCAGGAGGCCGAGACGCGGGCCGCCGATGCCGAACGGGCGGCCCTGGACTTGGACCAACAGATTTTGACCATGGCCAAATCGCTCAGCGCCGCCAAGGACGCGGAAGCCGCGGCCAATCAGCGGGTCGAGGATCTGCTCCGCGAAAAATCGGAGCTCCAAAATATGGTCCGGCAGCGCGAGACCAGCATCGCCGAGCTGGAAGGCCAGGCCTTGCAGAGAATCGCCGAGCGGACCCAGCTCGAAGCCCAAGTCGAGGCCGGCAAGACCCAAATCGGCCGGCTCGAGGCCAGGGTCCGCGAGCTCGAGGCCGAGATCGATCGCGTCAACGGCGACATCACCCAAGTCTGGGAACAAAGCCAGGCCACCGGCCAGGAATCGGTCGAGCAGAGGGCCTCGCTCGAAGAACAAAGAGGCAAGATCGAGAGCCTGGAGATTGACTTGGAGCTCGCCCGCGAAGAATTGCGGGTGGCCAAGGATGCCCAAGAGACCGTCCGCCTGCTGGAGATCAAGGAAAACGAGCTTATCATCCAGACTCGGACCCTCGAAGGCGAGCGCAACGATGCCCTTCGTCGGATCGAAGAGCTGGAAAGAGAGCTCGACAATGCCGGAGTCGGCGTCGATCCCGAGGTGGCGCTGGCCGCTTACAATCTCCGCTCGTCCGGTGTCGGCGAAGGTTATTTCCACCGGGTGGACCCGCGGGCCGAAAAAGTTTCGCTCAGGGTCAAGGATTCGGTGGTGCTCCGTCAAGCCGATGGAGCCCCGGCCGGCGAGGCCAAGATCGTCGCCGGCGGCGAGCAAGGCGATCTGACTTTGGAATTCCTGGATGGCTCCACCGCCTCGGCTCGGACCACCAAGGCCGGTCGGAAGTACCAAGAAGACGGCGCTTACATGGCCCGATTCAAGCTGCCCGACGGCCGCGAAGTCAAGGTCCTGGCCGGCTCCGACGGAGCCGGCGGACACGAGAGCGGCGACCTCGCCTCGAGCTCCTTCTTGCAGGGCGTTCATGCCCGCGTCGCCGAGGCCGTCCACGAGGGCCGCATTCCCAGCGCCGGCGAGCTTTTCGAGCATGGCGAGCTGGCCTTGTCGAGGCAAAAACCGGAGCCCACCGCCCAAGAGGAACACGCCGAAGGCGGCAAGCTGAGCGACCCGACCGGAACCGGGGCGGTGATCGTCATGGTCGGCAATGAGGCGACGATCGCCACCAAGGGCGACTCCAATATCCTCTGGGCCCGGCCCAATGCCGCCGGTGAATTCGAAGTATTGGGCATCACCGAGACCGATGCGACCGCCGGCGACATCGGCAAGCTCAACATCAGAAAATACAATAACATCGTCCGCGGTATCGGAATCGAGTCGAACCCCGCAACCAAAAGCCCCCGCTTGTACGGGGTGCAGGGGATTCGACAGGGCGACCGCGTTCTGATCGGCAGCGACGGCTTTTGGGGCGTGACGGTCGGCCCCGCGCTGGTCGAGGCGACTTCTTCCGAATTGAGGCAATTGCCGCGCCCCTTTGGCGAGGCCGACCAGAATACTTTCGACCACATTCGCTGGGGTCTCAAAGCTTCGTCCGGCCAGAGCCAGCGAGCCGAAGCTTGGCACGACTTGGCCCTGCAGCAGATGAGGAATCCGGGCACCGAGAGAAGCTTCTTCGGCGAGCAGCGCCGGATCGACGTCAAGGACGATGCCGACAACGTCTTTGTCATCGACTTGGAGCAGGGCTTGGTCACCCCCAATGCCCAATCGATCATCCCTCAAGGCTATGGCAAGCTCTGGCCGGTTCATAGCTTGGCCGAAACCCAACGGCGAGCCGCGATGGCCAAGGAAGTCGTCCAGCCTAAGACTCCCTCGCCGGTTCCGCCGCCTTTGCCCAGCCAGCGAAGCAAGGTCGGGATCCAGCAGGACCTCGCCAACAAGTATACCAATACCTTGGCCGAGCTCTACGGCACCGTCGCCGAAGCCGGACGCCTGCGCCTTTCCCCGTCGGGCAACGAAGCGGCCAAGCAGTTCGTCGAGCTCTATTACCGTTACCCCGAGCTGGAAGCTCAAATCAGTCCCGAGTTGCTCCAGGCGGCCGACCGGGTGGGCCAGATCAAGCTATTCGACGTCGCCGAAAGATTTCTCCAAGACGTCAAGAAAGCCGACGCCGCCAAGGGCGAGGCGGCGATCAAAATTCTGAGAACCATCAAGGGATTGAGCAAGGTCTTCACCAAGGCCGGCCCCGAGGAGCTCGCGCAGGTTCAAGCCGCCCACGGAACCCTTCTGCATCGCATGTTCGGCGCCGAAGGCTCGACGGTCGCGCAGGCTTTCGCCAACCTTCACAAAGCCGCGCCGGATATCGCCGACTTATTCAATCCCGCGACCTTGGCGTCTCCGACCTTGTTCAACCTCAATTACTTCTATCGGGAAATCAACCAGAAGATCATGGAGTCGGATCAACCCTATCAACCTCCGACTCCGGCCGAAGTGGCCGCGGTTCAAGCCAAATATCAGGCGTCCTTGGACAAGGTGTTCGGGGAAGGCGAGGGGGCGGCCCAGGCGGCTTCATGGTTTGCCGGGCTTCACAAGTCCGTCCCGAGCACCCAGCATAGCTACAACCCGGACACGATCGCTTCGAAGAAGTTCGTCCAACAGCTGATGCGGTATTTCAGCATCGACGGGATTTTGGTTCGGCCGACCGACTCGACCCCCGGCACTGACGCGGGGCCGATCGGGTATGCGGCCGACATCAAAAATATCGCCTTTAGCCAGGAAACCCAGACCAACCGCGCGGCTCGCGGTTGGTCGAACCCCGAGAGCTGGGCCAACGGAATTCGCAGTTGGGATTTGGCCCCGGGCGAGAACCATGTCTACCGGGGCGGCCGGAACCAGGGCCACATCGTGCTCGAAGAGCCATCGGTCTCAAGCCAGCACTTCGCCATCAGCAGCCGGGGCAAGGACTGGATTTTGGAGGAAGTCGAGGCTCGGAACGGCATTTTCGTTAACGAAAAGGAGCTCAAGTCCGGCAAGAGCCATAAGCTGAAGAACGGAGACAAGCTGCGCTTCGGCCACGTCGAGCTGCAGTGGAGCGTGAATGCCGAAAACCAAGGCCGTTTAGTCGCCCTCCGTCCCCACGTTTTGCAAAACGAGGCCCCGGCTCCCCGGCCGGGACAGCCCGCGGCCGCCGCTCCCCAGGCCCGGCCCGCCGCCGCGCCGGCTCCAGTGGCCCCGGTGGCTGATCCGACGCCGAGCGGTCGAATGGTTTTCCGGCCTTCGCCGGATGCGCCCTTCATTCTGGGCTACGACCAGATACCGGATTACGGGGTTTCGCCAAACCATCTCCAGATCCGGAAAGTCCATGGCAAGTGGTATATTCAAGATTTAGGCTCGAATTATGGGACCCGGCTCAATGGCCAAGACATTCAAGCCGAAATGATTCCCCGCAAAGAGCAGCGGCCGCCGGGCAAGGAGCATGTCTTGGAAGTCGGCCATTCGGTCCAGCTGGGCAATTTGCACTTCCAATGGGATGGCGCCCAATTGGTCCAAACCGGCGGCTCGATCGTCCCGCCCAGCACCCAGTATTACCGGCCGTCGCCGAATTTCCGGCCTCGACCCCTGCAAGCGGGCGAGACGGTGCCGCTCGTTCTTGAGGGACAACAGATCGGCCTGATTCAATGGGACCAAGCGAAAGGCCAGTTCCTGCTGCGCAACTCGATTGCCAACACCCAGCTCTGGGTCCATCAACAAGGCCAAAATTATCCGCTGAACGATTCCTGCATCTTGACCAACGGCATGATCTTCGGCATGGGCGCCAGCGAGAGCACCGCCCAATATTATATCTTCCGTGACAATGTCCTGACGGCGATCACCCTCAAGGGCTCGAGCCACAACCATCAACCGGCCGCCAGCTTCCAGGCGCCCCTCCACTTGGAATTCCCGGTGACCGATCCCCTCGGAATCCGCTTGGGCCGGCAGCAGTTCCGCGATCATCCCAGCCTTTCCGGCGAGCATCTCGATTTCCGCCGCAATGGCAACCAGTGGGAGGTTCGCGACGCCGGCAGCCTCAACGGGACTTATCTGAACGGAGAACGAATTTCCGTGGGCGATCCCAGCAAGGGCGATCCTAGGAAAGCCGGTGAATGGAAGCCGGTGAAATCGGGCGACATCGTGACCGTCGGCCAATTCAACATGCGCTTCCACGCCGAAGGCAATAATTTCTCCCTCGATGAAGTCCCCCAAACCTCCTCGGAGCCGCCGAATCCGGGGCCGATCCCGATGGAAAGCTTTGCCAGCAGTTACCGCCCGAGCCCCACTTCGGGATCCCGTCAGCCCCAGGCCGACGTTTCCCAACTGGATCGGGGCGTCGTTCCGATGCACCTCGGCGACTCCCGGATCATCTTGGTCGGCCGGCGGGGAGGTGACGCCGGGCTCTACCTCAGCGATCCCCAGCAGCCGCTCAACGGCGAGTTCTTCCTGAACCTCGGACGCGGCGCTGGTCTTCTCAGTGCCTTTCGTGACAAGGCGCTTTTCAGGCTGGAGCGGCTCGAGGGCGACCGCTACCGATTGACCAATATCGACGCCAAGAGCGGCCTGGTCATCACCAACGACCGGGGCGCCAACCGCCAGGTGGCCGCCGGCAATGCCGACCAGGTGGTTCCTGGCGACACCGTGGTCCTCGACGGCGGCAAGCTCCGAATTAACTTAGCTAAAGACTTGAAATTACAATAGAATCTTCTTTTGCTCCCCCCTCGGCAACTTTTCTAATCCCCCGACGATAAATGCTTGGTTGGGTTCGTTTAGGTATCACCATTGGGGGGCACATCCATGGGTGGGAAGATCACTTCCGCGTTGTCTCGGGAGACGCGGGACCTACTGAAAGAAAATCAATACTTCTACGACACGGTCCTCAAGCTGGTCGACTCGACCGGCCTGAAGCTCAAGCCGGCCGACGTTGAATCCAAAACCGAAATCGAGCAGCTGCAAGACGGCAAGCTGGCCGTCCATTTCCTCATCCCGATCGACGGCAACGGCGATGCCACCGACGGCCGGATCCTCCTCCGCGACACCTTCATTTTCGACGAAAAGCAGCGGACCATCCACGAGCACAAGCGCAGCTTCGAGTACAACGGCCGCGGCGAGAACAAGGCCGAGTGGCAAAAATGGCTCGAGACCTACAAGGAAAAGGCCGGCCAGTCGGCTCAAGGCCAGCAGCTTTCGTCCTTCGCGGCCACCGCCGCCCTCTCGTTCAACCGTCCGTTCAGCGACAAGCAATTCGAGCTGTTCAAAAAGCTCAACAACCGGAAGATCCAAAACGGCGACCAAGAGGAAGACAATCCGAACTACCTCGGCTTTTACCAAAGCCTGGTCGTCGGCGCCCGTGATTCGGGCCTGACCCTGCGCTCGCGCGACCCAAAAAGCTCCTATGCGGTGATCAACCGGGGTTTGGTGAAAGAATTGGTCTTCACCTTCGCGCTGCTCAACGACGACGGCAGCCCCGGCCATCTCTTGGTGAAGGAAAGCTTCATCCTCGACGCCAAGACCAACGCCTTGGTCGGCCACAAGCGGAACGTGATCGTGCCCACCGAGCTGAGCGGCGACCAGGCTTTGAGCCAGAAGGCCGACTCCCTCAACGCGTTGGAAGTGCCCAACCTCGAAGCGGCCCGCGCCTTCATCTCGCATTTCGTTCCCGACATCCTGACCGACGCGCCGGAATTCAAGGTGGCGCCGGCGACGGTCACGCCCGAAGCCGGATATCCCGAAATGTCCGATGCCTCTTTCCGCAAGACCTTGGCCGCGATGGCCCGCAACAAGAAGACGCCGGCGATGGGCGAGATGGATCCGGCCTTCTTCGAGACCCTGGACAAGGAAGGGGCCTATTTGGCGCCGCTGCGCGAGGCGATGGGCCCGGGCTTCGCCCTCAATCTCAAGGATCCGCCGCTCAAGACCAGCGTCCAGGTCGCGGGCAACAAGACCCAGATTTTCGTCACCTACTCGCTCAAGCCTTCGAGCGGCGAAGCCGGCGTGCTGGAATACGGCGAGCGCTGGACTTTCGAAAACGGGAGGCTGAGCGCCATCGCCCGCCAGGCCAAGGCTCTGGCCGCGCCCCAAGGCGGCGAGGTCGAGACCGCGGCTCAGCGGATCAAGGAAGCGATCGACGGGAACAAGTTCGGCGACGCCAGCCAAGAGCAGGTTTTTAGAGCGGTGGCCAACCAAGCGGCCTACCTCGCGCCCCACTTAAGCTACATCGGGCTGCCGACTCTGCTCGAAAACCCCATGGCCCAGGGTCAGCTGACTCAAGTCCAAATGGTGGTTCTCCCCCTCATCGAGGGGATTCAGGCCGACCTCATTTCGGCGTTTTACGGCAACGACGTCGATCCCCAATTCCGGGACGACATCCTGCGCCTCAATGCCAGCTTGATCCATGGCGATGCCGATAACATGGCGGTCATTCTCGGCCGGCTCCAGAAGCGGGAAGAAGCGGCGATCGCGGCGGCCACCGATCCCGAGCAGAAAAAGCGCCACACCGAGCAGATTCAGATCGCCGACCTAATCTTCACCCTCGCCAATGGCGATCTCGACAAGGCCCATGAAACTTCCAAGCGGCTGGTTTCCCCGGCCTACAAGAAGGTTTTCGACAAGGCCCTCGGCTTTTTCGTCAAGGCGCCCAAGGTCATGGAAGGCTTCGGCGCCATCAGCCACTTGGTCGAAGAGCAGATCCAGGTCGGCGAGAAGACCGGCAAGGGTTTGCTCAGCGACACTCCGCGCTACTCTTCGGCCGATCGCGATTCGCTGAAGAGCCTGTCGACCAAGGCCCTGATAGGTCTCGACAAGAACTTGAAATCGGCCGACACTCTCCAGGCCCTGCAAGCCGCTTTGGATTTCGGAAAAGGCAAGCAGCCCGAAGAGATGAACGAGCAGGACAAGGCTCGTCTCCTGACCGAGGCCGAGCGAGCTTTGGCCGGCAAGATCCTGGCCGACCCCCTCGTCAAGCAGTTGTCCCATATCGCCAAGGAAGAGGACCGCGACCTCCAGGCCAAGGAATACTTCGAGTTCGCCCGCGGCCCACTCTTTGAGAAAGGCTTGTTCCAAAGCTCTCGTTACGTCCTCGATCTGGTCGTCGCCAAGATGCCGAAGAACGGGGCCACCGAAAGCCTCGAGATCCTCCAGACTTTCGCGATGGAGAAGAGCGAAAACGCCAAGGTCGCCAAGCTTAAGGCGATGACGCTGCTGCCGCCGGAGATGGAGGCGGCCGAGGGCTTCCTGAAGAAGATCAAGCTGAAGGCCCAGGACGATCCGACCAAGCCCCTCGAGACCTTGCTCAATGAGCTCGGCGACTTGAACGACCATGAGAAGAAGCTGCTCGATAGGCTGAAGAAGAGCGAAGCCCTGAAATTGGTCGCCGTCGCGGCCGGCCGGCCGACGGTGGCTGAGCGCTATCAGGCCTACTTCCAGGTGGTCGCGCCTTATATGGTCGACCAGCTTTTGCTCGACGACGTCGTCGCCGCCCTGGAAAAGGATCCCAAGCTAAGCCTCAAGAAGGTATTCGAGGGCATCCCGGACCTCCGGCCCGAGCAAAAGATGGTGTTCGAGCAGCTCCAAAAAATCGAGGATGGAGCGCTCATCCCGCAGCTCGAGCAGAAGCTGGCGGCGGCCGTTTCGATGGACCCGGCCCAACGAGGCAACTATTACCGGCAGACTTTGACCCCCGTGATGATGGATCTGGTCGCCTCCGATGGGGCGGCGAGCGCTTTGGCCTTCATGGAAAAGCTCGATGATTCGACCCCGGTCCCCGCCATCGAGGGGGCCGCCGTCGCCGAGATCATCCTGGCCGGAGAGATTCGCAAAGAGCTTCTGCCTCAGATGAAGCAGGCCCAGGGCTACAACCGCCTCCAAATCCAGGAGCAAAACACCATTGAAAGCCTCCTGAAAAAGGCGGTGAAGAATGCTCCGATGAATCCGACCGCCAGCGCCTACACCTTGCTGAACGAGGTCAAGGAATCGGACCTGAGCCCGGCCGAGAAGGAGATGCGCCAGCAGCTTCTCGCCGACAAGACGATCTCGGCCATCCTCGACATCGGCGCCGAGCCCGACATCGTCAAGCGCCGCCAATCCTATCTCGGTCACCTCCAGAACATGGAAACCGGCGAAGCCGGCACCCTGAGCAAGGCCGGCTATCCCCAGACCGAGATGTGGCTGACCAAAGAAGTCCACTTTCAAAAGCTGCCTGACGTTCACGGCTACGTCGAGATGCCGCCCTTGACCCAAGGCGAGACCCCGGGCCGCAAGCACCTCGCGGCCGCCGGGGCCATGGAACACCAGGCCAAGATGACGCGGGACGTGAAAAAGTTCATGGCCATGCTGGAAGGCAAGGGCGATTTCGGCTCCAAGGTCGGCTACGGCATGCCGCATTTCACCAAGGAGCTGTTCAAGCCCACCAGCATCGCCGCGATGGCGGCGGCACCGCTCGCCGGTGGCTACGCCAGTCTCCGGATGGCCGCCTGGCTGAAGAATTTTGGAGCCGTCGGCCGAGGCACCGCCGTTGTGACCGGCGTCGGCGTCGAAGCCGCGACCTTCACCTATCTCCATGCCAAGGGCGAGAAGCACGTCTATGGCAACGAGACGGCCGACCAGAATTTCTGGAAGGATCTCAAGACCAATACGGCCCTCTTCCTCGCGATGCGGGGCATGCACCTCGGCAGCGCGGCCTTCGGCGAGAAGGTCTTGGCGACCGGGAAGCTCGGCAAGTGGGCC
>DATEDP010000024.1 GCA_035281585.1 bacterium | reverse complement strand
TAGGCCATGAACTGGGCTCCGCCCTTCTCCGCCAACACCTTCGTGATCGCCGCCGTCAACGTCGTCTTACCGTGGTCAACGTGCCCGATCGTTCCTACGTTCACGTGCGGCTTCTTTCGCTCAAATTTCGCTTTCGACATGATGATGTCCTCCTCGGTTTATTGAGCCCACAATCAGAATCGAACTGATGACCTTCTCCTTACCATGGAGATGCTCTACCGACTGAGCTATGTGGGCGGTCGTCAATTTTTCAAACGCTCAACCAACAAAGAATGAGCGGGAGACGGGGCTCGAACCCGCGACCCTCAGCTTGGAAGGCTGATGCTCTAGCCAACTGAGCTACTCCCGCAACAGGAAGAATCCCTTCCTACTGTGGAGAGGGAAGGATTCGAACCTTCGAAGGCATACGCCGGCAGGTTTACAGCCTGCTCCCTTTGGCCGCTCGGGCACCTCTCCTTACAAAGCAACCGCGGGCGAAGCCCGCGCTCGTTAATTCGGCAGGGCGTTTAGCTCCTCGCCCTTCAACCCACACCGCTCAAAGTACTTTTCAGCTCCCTTGCGGCCTGGTTTTTTAATTCGGAAGACTTACTTCCTTAATTTGTATTTTCTCAGGAGCGATTCCTCGCCCTTGGCCATTCTTATTTAATTTCCAATTCTAAAAACGCAAAAAGCCGACGACCGGGATCGAACCGGTGACCTACTGATTACAAATCAGTTGCTCTACCAGCTGAGCTACGTCGGCAAAGTAAAGCTTTGTACCGGCCCGGATTCCGCTTCCGTCGCGAATAAAATCCAAGCCAAAATTCGTCCGAAGGCCTCTTCAAATATCGATGCTAATCCTGCAATATTTTTAAGTTTTTAGGATTTCGCCATGCTCGTCGGGACTGGGCCTTCAAAAAGTGGACCGTGTATAGTAGCGAGCCCCCAGCCTGTCAAGCCTTAAACCTTTGTTTTCTTACGATTTCGTACATGCACACGGCTGCCGTCGAAGCCACGTTAAGGCTCGAGATCCTACCAAGCAGTGGAAGCTTGATCAAGAAGTCACATTTCTCATGGATCAGCCTCCGCATGCCCTTCCCTTCGGAGCCCAAAACCAAGAGGGTTTTTTCCGGCCAATCGAAGCTTAGGCCGTTTTCCTCGGTCTCCAGGCTGGTCCCCACCGCCCAAAAACCCCGTTCCTTGAGCTGCTCCATGGCCCGGGCCAGATTGACCACCTTGGAAATGGCCAAATGCTCGCAGGCTCCGGCTGAGGCCTTGACCACCGCCGGAGTCACTTCGATGGCCCGATCTGTACAAATTAAGACCGCATCGACAGCGACAGCCTCGGCATTGCGCAGAATGGCGCCCAGGTTTTGGGGGTCTTGGATCTGGTCCAAAGCCAGGACGATCGATTGTTTCTTTTCCGAGAGCTTAAGAAAAAGACCTTCAAGCTCGACATAAGGAAATTCCGAGGCTTCCAAGGCCCAACCTTGGGCCAAGACCCCGGACAGCTTGGCCTCGAACCAATCCCGCCCCACCTCGCTGACCTTGACTTGGCTCTCACGGCAAAGTCCGAGAACCTCCTCTAAGCTGGGGTCGGGTCTGGCGGATTTCAAGTGGAAGAATTTCTGGGCCTTGCGGCGGCCGGCGCGAAGCGTCTCGAGGATGGGGTTCTTGCCGTAGAGGAGCTCGCTCATGGGGGCTAAAAAGCATGAAGTCTCGAGCCGCGGCGAGCAAAAAAAGCCCGTTCGGGTTATTCGCTTGCCCGAACTCCATTCGGGCAAGCTAAAGTTTTGAGGAGGAGCGGGCATAAAAAAAGCCCGTTCCCCCTCGGAACGGGCTCTGTATCCCAAATCCCCAAATGCTTAAGCGTGGTAGACGCCAAAGATCCGGACTTTCTGGTCGATCAACTCGGCTTCAATCGACCGCAATTTCTCGGGATTTTCCCGCTTCATGTAGCGGCGAGCCATGAAGTAAGCCCGCTTGTAGTTTTCCATCTTGGCGATCAGGTCCTCCTGAGCCACCAGATCCTTGGCTTCCTCCAGCTCCAGCCGCGCATATTCATGGCCGTAAGAGCTGTTGTGAAGGATCATTTCCCAATCTTGAGTGCTTTGGCCCTCGGCCTTTTGGCCTTCGTATTCTTCGAGAATCTCCCGCCCGTATTCGATGTCGATCACCGCCATGCTTTTCACCTCTCGGTAGATAAGCAGAGCAAAAGCGTTGCCAAGGAGACGGCATCGTTTATTGAATTTAACTACATGTAATTATTAGATAAAATTATTTAACGGAGGGAACCAGAAATGGTGGCCGAAGACCCCTCTCCCCGATTCGCCAAAATGGCGGAGAAGAATGGAGTCTTCAGTCCTCATCCGCCGAAGCAGAGCACCGAGTAGGTGATCGCCAGGGCCGCTGCCTTGGTCAGTTTTTTGATCGTTTTCATGGGGGCGATCTTGAGCGGCTTTGGAAAAAGCCTTGTGACAAGGTTGAAAAGCTTCGGCGAAATGCACTATGGGGGCCTCATGAAAACGCTGCCGAAGCTTTACCAGTACAATGTCTGCCCTTTTTGTTGGAAAGTCCGCGCCATCCTTGGCTACAAGGGCATTCCCTACGAGCCGGTCGAGGTTCACCCGCTGAACAAGAAAGAGATCGGCTTCTCGAAGGATTACCGCAAGGTTCCCATCTTCGTCGACGAAGCCGGCCGCCAGGTCAACGACTCCACTCCGATCATGAAGTTCATCGACGAGCGCTACAAGGACAAGCCGGTCTTCCGTCAGGGCAACGAGAAAGAGCTCGAGGAAAAGTGGCTGCAGTGGGCCGATGCCACCCTGGTCCGGGCTCTGCCCCCGCTGATCTACCGCAATCTTTCCGATTCGCTGAAGGCCTTCGACTACATCACCCAGGAGGAGAAGTTCGGCTGGTTCCAGCAGCGGACCATCAAGTACTCCGGGGCCTTGGTGATGACGATGGTGGCCAAGAAGAGCGCCAAGGAGCAGGGAATCGCCGATCCCGAGGCCCATCTCAAAAAATGCCTCGAGGACTGGGCCCAGGCCTTGGGCGGCCAAGACTACCTTGGCGGCGATGCGCCCAACGGCGCCGATTTGGCGGTTTTCGGCATCTTGAAGAGTATCGAAAGCCTGCCGGCCTTCGCCTGGATCGAGCAGAATGCCCGAGTCCGGGACTGGTATCACCGCGTCGGGCGGGCGGCGCTTAAGGCCGCTTAAAAATACCCCAATATGCCACGGTTTTAAATCCCCCCTGACCCCCCTTTTCCAAAGGGGGGAAGGCGTTTTTGCCAGGTTGCGGGGTCATAGGTTTGAAGCGCCAGCGCGTGGATCTCGCTTCCGAACAAATCCCGCAAAGCCGAGTTGACCAGCCGGTGCTGTTCGACCAAACTTTTGCCGTCGAAGGCCGCCGCCACCAGCGTCACCTTGTAGTGTCCACCGCCTTGGCGGGCGCCGGCGTGGCCGGCATGCTTGGCGCTATCGTCCTCCACCTCGAGGTGCTCCGGTTTGAAAACCTGTCTAAGAATTTCTTCGATTTTGGGGCCGGTCTTCGCCAAGGCTTCCTCCTTAAGGCCCTGAGGCCACGATTTTATTTTGAATCTGTTTTCGATTCGGTATAGGAGCGCCGATTCAAGCATGACTCAAGAGAAAAACTCCAACAACGACTGGACCATCGCCAAGGCCCTCGAGCACTACAATATCGAGAAATGGGGCTCGGGCTATTTCGGGATCAACGAGAAGGGCCACCTCTCGGTCCTGCCCTACGGCCGCGAGGGACCGAGCATCGACATCATGGACGTCGTCGACGACATCCAAGAGAAGAAGCTGGGCTTCCCCTGCATCATCCGCTTCCAGGACATCCTGCGCTCGCGGGTGGTGACGCTCAACGAGACCTTCCGCCGCCTCATCCAGGAATCGGGTTACAGGGGCCAATACTTCGGCGTCTATCCGATCAAGGTGAATCAAATGCGGGAGGTGGTCGAGGAGATCCTCGATGCCGGCGCCCCCTACCATTACGGCCTCGAGGCCGGCAGCAAGGGCGAGCTGCTCACCGTCCTGGCCCTGAACCAGGACCTCCAGGCCCTGACCATCTGCAACGGCTACAAGGACGAGCCCTACATGCGCCTGGCCTTGATTGGCCGCAAGCTTGACCGCAAGGTCATCGTCGTCATCGAAAAGATTTCAGAGCTGCCCCAGCTGCTCAAGCTGGCCCAGGAGATGCAAATCGAACCCTACATCGGCCTTCGGGCCAAGCTGACCACCAAGGGCAAGGGACGCTGGGAGCACAGCGGCGGCGATTTCGCCAAGTTCGGCCTCACCATCCCCGAGATCATGCAGGCGGTGCACATCCTCAAGGAAGCCAAGATGGAGCATTGCCTCAAGCTCTTCCACTTCCACGTCGGCAGCCAGATCACCGACATCCGCACCGTCAAGGAATCGGTCCGCGAGGGCGCCCGGATCTTCGCCAAGCTCTGCAAGCTCGGCTTCAAGATCGAATACTTCGACGTCGGCGGCGGTCTGGGCGTCGATTACGACGGTTCCCAAACCACCGGCGACTCCTCGATGAACTACACGCTGGAAGAATACGTCGGCGACGTCGTCTACAACCTCCAGCAGATCTGCCAAGAAGAGGAAATCCCCGAGCCCAACATCACCAGCGAATCGGGCCGGGCCATCGTCGCCCATCACTCCTGCATCATCATGTCGGTTTTCGGGAACATCGAGATCGGCAGCAATCCGGTCCTGCCCAACGGCCACGATGAAGTTCAGGTGGTCCAGGAAATGCGCGAGATCGTCACCGGCGTGAACCGGAAGAATTTCCTCGCGACTTATCACGACGCGACGGCCAAGAAGGAAGAGGCGCTCCAGATGTTCGCCTTGGGCCTCCTCGACCTCGAGGCCCGGGCCAAGATCGAGACCCTGCACTGGAAGCTCTGCCGCGACATCATCCGAATCCAGGAGAAGCTCAAGCATCCGCCGGAGGACACCGCCAAGCTCAAGGACCAGCTCGCCGACCAGTACCTGGCCAATTTCAGCCTCTTCCAGACGGCGCCGGACCACTGGGCCTTCGACCAGCTTTTCCCCATCGTCCCGGTCCATCGCTTGGACGAATCGCCGACCCGCGAAACCACCATCGTCGATATCACCTGCGACAGCGACGGCGAGATTGACCGCTTCATCGACGTCGTCGACGTCAAGGACACCCTTTCCCTGCATCCGTTGAAGGAAGGACAACCTTATTTCATCGGCATGTTCCTACTCGGCGGCTACCAGGACATCATGGGCGACATGCACAACCTCTTCGGCCGGGTGAACGAAGTCCACGTTTTCTGCGATGACGAGGACCCCGAGGATTATTACC
>DATEDP010000023.1 GCA_035281585.1 bacterium | reverse complement strand
AGCCGAAGCCTCTTCGTGCCGTTAATGGGGTCCGAGGGATCGAAGGAGCGCTGGAGTACTCCGTTTCTTGGGCAGTCGCAGATCCCTTGTGCCCAGTATGGGTATTCGCTTCGCTCAGGATGACGTCGTGGCGTGAAGGCGGACGGGTTTAAGAGGACATGGGTTGCGGAGCCGGGGCGTGAAGCCAGGTTCGGAACTCGCTCTCCACCCCGGAACGCAGGCGGCCGCGGTTGTCGAAGAGGCGGCGGATTTCGGCGGTTTCCTCGATCTCGAGCTGGCCGAGCTGGGCGAGGGCTTGTTGGCTGCGGTAGGCTTGAATCCTGCCTAAGTGGCGGGCCGCTTCCTCCTCGCTCGAAATTAGGCCGCGGAACTCCCGCCTTAAATATGTCGCCGTCTCGCCGAAGCTGGCGTCGCGGCGCAATCGGGGGCCGCCGGCGCAATGCTCGATCTGCTCCAGCATCATCCGCTCGTCCTCGGTCAGCCGAATCTCTTCGCGCAGCAATTCCGACGCCGAGGTCCCCAAAACTTGCGGCAGCCAAACCAAGGCCTCGCGCAAGGCCGCCTCGGTGCTGCGGCTCTGGGCCCGGTCGCCCGACTGGATCGCTTGGCGCAGCGTATTGCCCGAGCCGAAAAGGAAATCGTGGCTGTCGATATAAGCCGAGAGCGAAGGCGCCAAGAGCCGCGGGATCTGGCGCCAGCTCAACGTCCCGATCTCGCCGTTTTGGCGGCGGGCCTCGGCGGCGCGGACGTCGGTCCACAGCTCGTAAGGCGCGTCATCGCCGTAGTGCAGGCGGTGCAGGCCGGTGAAGGCCATGTCGGTGATGAAGCCGGCGGCGAAGGCCCGAGCCGCGAAGCGCATCGGCCGCGACTCCAAAAAACGGCCGGCCCGGGCCGGCGCCAAGAGCTTGGCCAAGTCGGGCGCGAAGAAGGCGGCGGTCGGCGCGTAAGTCCGGAGCGGCGAATCCTCGGGCGCGTCATGCACGATCCGCTCGGCCAGGCGGCTGAAGATCAGGCCTTGGCCCATGCCCCAAGCCGCCCGCGGCAAGAGCGTCGCCAGCGAGAAGCCGCGGGCCAAGAGGCCGCGAGTGAAGCCGGCTTCGATGCCGCTCTGGCGCAGCACCGACTCGTACATCGCGCCGGCCATCGTCGGCCGCTCGATGAAGGTCCACTGAACCAAGCGCTCGCCGGCGATGCGGGCGCTGCGTATCGAAGCCAGATGATAAGGCTGCCGCAAAATCCGGTTGGCGGCCACCTGCCACATCGCATGGGTCGAGGAGTTCACGGCATGCGAGAGATAAACCACGAAGGCGAAGCGCAGCTCGCGCTGCTGCACCGGATCGAGGCCGGCGATGTCGGCCAAGCGTTCGGCGCCGAAGAGCGAGACCAGGCCCATCGCCAGCGGCGGACCGCCGCGCAGCAGGCGCTCCCGGAAGGCCCGGAGGCCCTCGGCGTTGGCGGCCGCCCAGCGCTGGCCGCGCTCGCTCTGCAGCCAATCCTCCAAATGCTCGATGGTCAGGCGCTCGGTGACCATTCGCTCCAGCTGGGCAAAAGTCTCGACGCCCTGGGAGGCGGTGAGCAGGTTCTCGACCCGCTCCGGCGAAATATTGTATTGCCGCATCAGGCGGTGGAGCCGCGGCATCGAGAGGAAAACCGTCCGGACCGTCCGCCGCGTCGGCGTGTTGTCCTCGATCACCGAATTGTCGCCCGGCAAATGAGCCACCATCTGCTGGTCGCTGATCATCGGCGTTTCGCCGCGCACCAGCCAGCTCGCCCGGGCCAAGCGCACCGCCAACGAATTGGGCGCGGCCAATTTGGCGATCGTGAAGGTCGGCGCATGGACCGTGAACTCCGAGATCGGCGGGACGACGTCGCCGTTGCGTTGGGCCGGCACCGGCAAGGGCTGGCTGGCCGCCGGCACCCGGACTTCGGGCCCGGCTCGGCCATGGCGGATCCGCCAATCTTGATAGACCCGGAAGAGATCCCAGATCAGCGTGTCGGGCACGGTGCTCTCGACCTTGATTTGCTCGCCGGGGTTGACCACCCATTGGCGGCGGGGCGTCAGGGTCCAGAGCCGGCTGCGCGGGCCGACCAAGTTGAGGCCGAGGTATTTGGTCAAGAGGCCGCGGCCGATGTACTCGGCCAAGGCGAAGCCGCCGCCCTGGAACATCGGCGGCAAGACCACCACCTTGGTTTCGCCCCAGGCGCCGGGCACGCCGCCGACGCCGGCCAGGATGCGGTTGGGCGTGACGGTGACTTCGGCGCCCGACATGGTTTCGCGGGCCAAAACCTCGCCGGCCATATTGGTGCGGGTCAGCGTGATGTCGACGCCCAGCATGCCGTAGCGGTTGGCGATGGCGTGGGGCAGCAGTCGCAGGTAGCTCCAAAGCCCTTGATTGAAAAATCCGGTCGGGTTGGCTTCGCGGTTCTGCTGGCGGAGGGCGAAGAGGTAGCCCGAGGCCAAGAAGCCCATCGAATGGATGCCGGCCTCGGAGCCGTCGACCACCGGAAAGCGGAAGTTGAGCTCGACCGCCCGCGAAATGAATTGCGGCAAGTCGCGGACGTTCTTGGGCGCGTCCACTTGGACCGCCAAGTCGGCGGCGGTTCCCTTGCGGGCCAGGACGAAGATCGAGCGGCCCTGCCCGCCTTCGGAATCGCGGACCGGATTGGCGCGGGGATCGAAGGAGAGGCCGCTCTGCCGCAGAACCTCGCCGACGGTCTCGCCGATGGTGCCGTCGCCGCCCATCGGCAGGACGAAGAACTTTCTCCCGCCCTGCATGGCCTGGCTGGTGGCATCGCGAATGCGCTGCCGCCTCTGTTCGGCATCGGGCAGGGTTTCGACTGCAATGACCCGGGCGCCGGCCTGGCGCAGGGTCCCAATCAGCGAGGGCAGCTCGCCGTTGACTTGGCCATCGCGGGCCGCCGGATTGAAGACCACGATGATGGTCTCATTGGTCAGGCTGAGGCGCCGGGGGCGAAGGATATGGGTCAACGAAGGCAGGCGGCGCCGGGGCGCCGCTCCGGTCGGATGGACCCGGATATCGACCATGGTCGGATCGGTGCCCGAGACCGTGCGGTCCCCTTCCGGCGTGGCAACCGGTGGAATCCCAGGGGGGCGTATCCGTCCAGGCGTCATGTGGATCCTTTGGTTAGGCTTAAGCGAGGACCTATCGGCCTTCTGTACCTGAAGTTGTGTACCCTACCCGGATGGTCGTATGAATCCCTCCCCGCACGTAGAAATCTCCCAAGATCTCCATTTCCTTCGGCTTCACCGCCGCCACCAAGTCGTCGAGGATCCGATTGGTCACGGCTTCGTGGAAGGCCCCCTCGTTGCGGAAGGACCAGAGATAAAGCTTGAGCGACTTCAGCTCGACGCAGGTCCGGTCCGGAACGTAGCGGATGTGCAGGGTCGCGAAGTCGGGTTGGCCGGTCTTGGGACAAAGGCAGGTGAACTCGGGGCACTCGAATTTAATCTCGTAGTCGCGGCCCGGATAGGGATTGGGAAAGGTCTCGAGCGTTTTATTTGGCTGCGTTGACATCGCCGAAGTCGGTCCTCAAAAATTTCATGAATGATGGCTTGTCGATCTTGCCCTCCTTGAGGGCCTGCAACAGGTTCATCATCGTTTCGCGCTGCTGATCGGTCTTCAAACCCATAATCTTGCTCTTGATCAACTCTTTTTCGGCCGGGGTGAATTGGACGGCGCTGCCTCCCCCGCCGGGCGCCGTCGTGGTCCCGCCGGAAGGCGCCGTCGAACCGCCGGGCGGCGGCACCGCCACCACCGGCCCGCCCGCGATCTGGGCGCGGATCAGCGGAACGTCGCGCAACCCGCCCCCGCCGGTGATCGTCAGCGTCACGGTGCTACCCACCGGTCCGCGGATCTTGTCGGCCAGTTGCTGAAGGCTTTGTCCGGCCACGTCGGCGCCATCGATCTTGAGCAGGCGGTCGCCGCGCCGGATCTTGGCCTTGTCGGCCGGCGATTTGTACGTGACGGTGGTCACGACGATGCCGCCGGGATTTTGTGGATCTTGATCCAGCGCCACTCCGACCCCGCCGAAGGGCTCGGCGGCCTCGGCGCTGCCGAGGTTTCCGATCAAGAGCAAACCCAGCAATATTTTTCGTATTTTGGACATCGCTTTAACTAAATCCCGGCTCGGGCCCTCTTTCAAGACAGACGGCGGGATTGATACCGCCGTTAAAACATCAGGGAAGGGCACCGTACTCCGGCCCTTCCGGGATTGCACATTATGAAAAAAATCCTCTTAGTATCCGCCTTATCCTTGCTCGGCAGCCTGGGCCTGGCGATGACCGCCTCCGACGCCGAGGCCTGCCGTAAAAAACACAGCGCCTATCATTGCCACTGGAAGCATGGCCAACGTCACTGCCACGGCCGCCCCGTCGCCTATTACGGCCCCAAGCCCTACAAAGCCCCAGTGTACTTCGTCGCCGCCCAGGGTCCAACCCCTCAATGTCATTGGTATTTAGGCCGCCAATACTGCACCTTGTATTGACCTAGGTTTTTTTTGCATATTTGAAATACTTGTGGAATAAGGTCGCGCTGTCGTTCACCTTAATTTTAAACAGGTTTTTCGAATATGTCCGAGATTCAAGCAGGCCTGAAAGACGTCGTCGTCGCCAAGAGCGAGATATGTTTCATCGATGGGGATAAGGGCGAGCTCGTCTATGCCGGGATCAATATCCATGAGCTGGCCGAGAACGCCACCTTCGAGGAGGTCGTCTTCCTGCTGCTGAATCGCCGGCTGCCCAACAAGCAGGAGCTGGCCGAGCTGGACAAGAGCCTGAAGTCGCAGCGGAACATCCCCGACGGCGCCCTCCAGGTTTTGAAAATGCTGCCCAAGACCACCGAGCCGATGGACGCGCTGCGCACCACGGTGTCGGCCCTGTCTTCCTACGACCCGACGCCCGAGGACAATTCGATCGAGGCCAGCCGGGTCCGGGTGATCCGGCTGATCGCCCAGCTCCCGACCATCGTCGCCGCCTTCCAGCGGCTGCGCAGCGGCCAGCCGATCGTGGCGCCCAACGACAAGCTCAACACCGCCGCCAACTTCCTCTACATGCTCAAGGGCAAGGAAGCCGATCCGACCAGCAACCGGGTCTTCGACATCGCGCTGATCCTGCATGCCGATCACGGCTTCAACGCCTCGACCTTCGCGGCTCGGGTCACCGCCAGTACGCTCTCCGACGTCTACAGCGCGATCACCACCGCCATCGGCACCTTGAAAGGCCCGCTCCACGGCGGCGCCAACCAGCGGGTGATGGAGATGCTGCTCGAGATCGGCGACAAGGATCCGAGCGCCTACGTCAAGGACTTGCTCGGCCGCCACGAGAAGGTCATGGGCTTCGGCCACCGGGTCTATCGCACCGAGGATCCGCGGGCGACCCACCTCCGCAAGATGAGCCAGCAGCTCAGCCTCGCGACCGGCAATCTCAAATGGTACGAGATGTCGAAGAAGATCGAAGACTACATGATCGAGACGAAGAAGATTAACGCCAACGTCGATTTCTATTCGGCCTCGGTTTATTACACTCTCGGCATCCCGACCGACCTCTTTACCCTGCTCTTCGCCATGAGCCGGATGTCGGGCTGGGGCGCCCATATCCTCGAGCAATACGCCGACAACCGGCTGATCCGGCCCCGCGAGGACTATGTCGGCCCCCAGGACCAGCATTACGTCCCGCTCGAAAAGCGTCCCTAGTTGGTGTAAATTCTTGACTGGCAGATTGTCATCCCGAACGGAGTGAGGGATCCTTGCGGAGTTTTTTTGCTAAAGACCTCCGCAAGGATTCCTCGGCCCTTTGGGCCTCGGAATGACACCTGTTTTCAGGAGGGAACGATGAACATCCGCCAAAAACTCGGCAAATGCCTATTGGGAATCGGCCTTTTGGGCCTCTCGGCCTCGACCGCCTTGGCTTCGGGCGCGGTGGTGGTGGGCCGGCCTTATGGCTATGGATATGGCTATCCCGGTTTTTACCCGCCGCCTTATGCCGGCTATGTCCCGGTGGGCGGGCCGGCTTATGGCTACCCCGTCGGCGGCTATTATTCGCCGAATCCAGCCTTGCAGAACCCGGGCAGCCCTTCCAACCCGGCCGTTCTCAATTACTACATGAACGGCGCACCGATCCCGCCGGGCGCCGTCCGGCCCGATCCGCGCTTCTATGACGGTGGGCAGGATTTTTATTTGTATTAGGTCATCCTGAGCGAAGCGAAGGATCTGCGACTGCCCAAGATACGATGGAATACAAAGCCCCTTCGTCTCCTCGGAGTACCACCGACGAGACGAAGGGGCTTGATTTTCTTTAGAACCTTGATGGGTCGCAGATCCTTCGCTTCGCTCAGGATGACGGCGCCGGCGATAACCTAGTAATCGATGCTCGCGCCGGCGGTGGCCTCGAAGGTCTCGCCGTTCTTCAAGCGGCCCCGGAAGGTCAGCGTGTTGTTGCCCCGGGGCTGGTACTTGATGAAGTCCCAAGCGCCGATGCTCAAGCCGATGTCGGGGATCCCGTTCTTGTTGCGGTCGCCGGTCTTAGCCTTGGCGCCGGAAAGCGGCACCGCGCTCGGTATGGTGAAGTTATTCACCCGGTAGAGCACGACGCTGCTGGTGTTGACGTCGTCCAAGGTCATGCCGCGGGGAGCCTCGAGCAGCACGTCGACCGAGCCCTTGGCGCTGCCCTTCTTGATGTCGACCTTCACGCCCTTGCCGATGATTTCGGCGGCGGCCTTCTTCTCGACGAAAATTTCCTCGGGCTTCTTGGGCTTGCCCCGGACCACGACCTTCTCGTCGAGCGTCGCGGTGTAACGGTCGCCGACCGCCACCGCCGCTTGGCCGCCCTGGCCTTCGACGCTGACGTCGCCGCCGAGCGAGACGCTCTCGCCGCTGACCGCCTCGATCGAGTCGAGCGAGACGATGAGGGTGCCTTTCTTCTTGTCGGACTTCACTTCCTTGACCGTGCCCTTGCCGACCGCGCCGCGGGCGATGACCGGCCGGCCGGCCTTGCCGACGTCCTCATTGGCGGTGAAGTAGACCGTCTCGCCGATGTCGGTAATGCCGCTGCTCAACACCGTCGCCATCTGGACCATGAAGCTCTCGCCGGACTTGACGATCGAAGCCGCCGGAGCCGCCCGCTTCTTGGCCTTGCGAGGCGCTGCCTCGCCGCCGGCCTCGGGAGCCCCGCCACCGCCGTCGCCTTCGGGCTTGATGCTTCCGCCCGGCACCACCACTTGGGAGTAGGCCGGAGCCGCGAACGCGATCAGAAGCAGAGTCAGGAAAAATAAAGAGTAAGGACGACGCATGGCTTCTCCTTTTACTTTTGGGCTTTGCCGCCGCTGAGTTTCTGCAAAATATCCACCGCCAGGTTGAGCGCGTAGCTCGGAGCCTTGCCGACGCTCTCGGGATCGCTGGCCTTGCCGATCTCGCGGTACCACTTGTTCATCCCGCCCATCGACAGGACCAGCAGGCGCAGCCCGCTCTCCGAGAGATTCTTCACTTGATCTTGGATGAGGTAGAGCGTGGCCGGGGCCAGGTACTTGACGTCGAGGTTGTCGGGCTTCAGCTCGAGGCTATGGCCGCCCTTGCCGGCCAGCTCGGCGAAAGCCAGGGTCAGGCTCTGCTCGGCCGGCGCGCCCTGCACCGGCTTCAGCATCGGGTTGCCCTTGATGATGTCGGCCCGGACCATGCCCTGCTCGGTGGCGATCTTGCTGACCGCCCCCTGGACTTGGCCCATCAAGGCCTTGCCGGTGTCGAGGTCCACTTTATTCATGGCCAGAGCGTAAAAGATCAGGGTCGATTCGATTTTAGAGCTTTCCAAGGCCTCGGCCTTGCTGCCGTAATCATTGTAGCTGACCTTGGCTTGGCCATCGGGCGCAAAGACGATCTTGCTGTCGAGGAGGGGCTTGGCGGCCTGGGCCAGCAGGGCTTGAGGCAGCGCCAGAGTAGATAAAAACACAAATAATTTCAAGTAGATGGAACGTCGCATTCGGGCTCCTTGGGGACGAAGGTGGCAATTTTCTAATGGATATACGCGGGATAAGCAACATTAAGGTTTAGTCGTAATAGCCCTTCAGGTGGTTCCATTTGATGCGGAAAACCTCGGCCAGCATCTGAATCGAATCGAGGTGGAGCTTGAGGGTGGAGCCGGCGGAGTGCTCCAGCTTCACCGGGATCCGCTTCAGGTCGAGATTGTGCTTGAAGGAGATGTAGACGATCTCGACGTCGAAGGCGAAGCGGTTCACCCGGGAGCGCCGAAAGATCAGCTCGGCCGCCGGGGCCTTGAAGCCCTTGAAGCCGCATTGGGTGTCCTTGACGCCGGTGATCACTAGCCGGCTGATGAAGGAAGTGAAGACCTTGGAGGCCAGGCGCCGCATCGGGCTTTGCTCGACGTGGTAGACGCTGCCCGGCGCCTGGCGGTCGCCGATCACCAAATCGAAATCCTTGCGCTCCAGGTAATCGAGGCCGAGGCGCAGCGGCTCCATGCCGAAGGGCAGATCGGCGTCGGTGAAGAAACGGTACTCGCCCTTGGCCGCCAGCATCCCGGTGCGCACGGCGTAGCCCTTGCCGCAGTTGGGGCTGTAGCGAATCAGCTGGACGCCGGGGAAGGCTTGACGGATCTCCTCGCTGCGGTCGGTCATCGAACCGTCATCGACCAGGATCAATTCGGAGGAATAGGGCTGGGCTTGGAGGAAGTCCCGGGCGGCCCCCATCCTTTGGAGCAGGCGATCCTGGTCGTTGTAGAACGGAACGATGAGCGAGACCTTGGGCGGAGCCGGTTCCATCCGGCGATACTAAAGGATGGCGGCCTTTCCGCAAAAAAGAATCTGGCGCCAAGCCGGTTTCGGGTTAATAGCAGGCCGTGGCCGCCGCCAAGAAACAGTACTGGATCCTCTTGCCTTTCCTGGTCTTCCTCATTCCCGGTCTGGCCTGTCTCAGCGTCGACGTCTTTAACCGCTACTATCGCCAACTCGGCTCGCCCTTCCTGGCGCCGGGCCTGGGGCTCTTCCTGTTGAGCCTCTTCTTCTTGGTGCAGCGGCGTTGGGCTTATTTCCTGCTGTCCTTTTTGACCCTGGCCTATATCGCAGCCTCGCTGACCTTGGGCCTTTGGGGAGACTTTCGCCGCTCGGCGGTGCCCCAGTGCTACCGCGATTGGTCTTTCAACAGCGTCAACGGCAAGATCAAGCTGCGGAAGCCGGCGGGAAAATCGGCGCCGGCCAGTGGGGCCTACATCACTTGCAGCTTCGCGATGCGGAGTTGGTGGGATTACCTCGACGACCAGCCCAACCTCTGCACCGCCTTCGCCGAGGACTTGCGGGTGACGATGTTCCTCAACGACCAGGACACCGACGGCGGCATTCTGCGCGAGTTTCAGATCAACCAATTCGGGTTGAAAACCAAGAGCCTGCTCGGCGAGCCGCTGGATCGGGGCGCCCTCCGCCTCGCCTACCTGCGCGAGGAGAAGCAATTTCGCCCCGACTATGAGTTGAAGGCGATGTACCAGGTCTACGAGCGCGAGATCACGCCCGGCCACAGCCGGGTGATCGAAAGCTTCTCCCGCGACGGATCGGGCCGGCTGAAGAGCTTCACCGAATCCTCGGCCCTCAACGTGACCTCGAAGGACGTCTTCGCGGTCTACAATTCCCAGGGCCTGCTGACCGAGATCCCGCGCTTAGCCAGCCAAACCTTCGTCTTCCCGGCGCGGATCGACATCACGCGGGTCGAGCGGTATAGGCCGCCGCTGGTGATACGGTATGGGGAGGCGTTGTAGGGGCGACCCTTGCGGTCGCCCGATGCAGGGCAGACCGGACCGGGCGACCGCAAGGGTCGCCCCCTACAAAGTAGGCTGCTGCTGGGTCACGCAGTGAATTGCACCCATGCCCCAAACTAAGTCCCGGCAATCGATCGGCACCATCCGGCGGTTGGAGAAAAGCTTGCTTAGAATCGCCAGCGCCTTGGCGTCGTTGGCGTGGCCGTAGACCGGCACCAAGACCACCTCGTTGGCGATGTAAAAATTGGCGTAGGAAGCCGGCAGCGGCTCACCCTCAGCTTCGACCCGGCCGGGCATCGGCAAGGCCAGCACCTTGAGCGGCCGGCCCTTCAAATCGGTCATGGCATGAAGGCGCTTCCAGTTGTCCTGCAGCGGGGCATAGTTCGCCTCGGAAGGATCCTCCTCGACCACCGTCACCACGGTGTCGGCCGAGACGAAGCGGGCGATGTCGTCGATGTGGCCGTCGGTGTCGTCGCCGGCCACGCCCTCGCCGAGCCAGAGGACTTTCTCGCCGCCGAGATAGTCCTTCAGGATTCCCTCGATCTGATTCTTGTTCAAATGAGGATTGCGGTTGGGATGGAGCAGGCACTGCTCGGTGGTGAGGATCAAGCCCTCGCCGTTGACCTCGATCGAGCCGCCCTCCATCACGATGCCGGGCTCGAACATCGGCAAGTCGAGATAAGGCGCCAGCCGGGCGGGGATTCCGTCGTCCTTCATCAGGGTATCGTACTTCCCGCCCCAGGCGTTGAAGATCCAGCGGTTGTAGGCCAGGCCGCCGGGACCGACCAGGAAGTTGGGCCCGTAATCCCGGATCCAAGAATCGACGGTCTTGAGCCGATGAAAGATCAGGTTGGGCTCGTAGATCTGCTTGGCCTCGAGAATTTTCTTGGCCTCATCCTCGGCGGCGCCACCATCGACCAGGAGATGAACTTTCTCGTGTGGGGTCAAGGCCTCGATCATCCGGGCGAAGGCCTCGCGGGCCTGGGGCACTCGGTCGGGCCAGGTGATCGGATCCTTGGGCCAGGAGAGCCAGGTCGCCTCGTGCGGCGCCCACTCGGCCGGCATGCGGTAGCCCAGAGCTTTCGGAGTCGAGGCCGGCACTAGAGGCTGTACTCCTCTTGGCGGCGGCAAGTCAGGAAGGGCCAGTCGCGGCGGACCTCGTCGATGGCCCGGAGGTCGAGCTTGACGATCATCGTCTCTTCCTTGTCATGCGAGGCCTTTTTGATGACCCGGCCCAGCGGATCGGCCACGAAGGAACCGCCCCAGAAATTGAGATGGTCTTCGACGCCGATGCGATTCACCGCCGCGACGAAGACAGTGTTGGAGATGGCGTGACCCCGCTGCACCGTGGTCCAGGCTTCGTACTCGGCCTTGCCCAGCTCCTCCTGGCCCTTCGTCTGCCAACCGATGGCGGTGGGATAGAAGAGGATGTCGGCGCCTTGCAGCGCCAGCGAGCGGGCGCCTTCGGGAAACCATTGGTCCCAGCAGACCTGGACACCGATCTTGGCGAAACGGGTCTGAAAGGGCTTGAAGCCCATGTTGCCGGGCTTGAAGTAATACAGCTCGGAATAATAGTTCCGCGGGTCATCGGGGATATGGACCTTGCGGTACTTGCCGAGGAAGGTGCCGTCGGCGTCGAGGACGCAGGCGGTGTTGTAGAATTCCTCGCCGGCCTTCTCGAAGAGCGAGGCCACCACCACCACGCCCCAGTCGCAGGCGACTTGGGAGAGCAGCTCCGAGGTCGGCCCCGGCACCGCTTCGGCCAGTCGGAAATACTTGTCGTCGTTGACCTGGCAGAAATAGCGCGAGGGAAAGAGCTCTTGGAGGCAGATGATCTGGGCGCCGCCGCGGGCCGCCTCGCGGATCTTCTCGATCGCCTTTTCGACGTTCTTCCGCGGGTCCTCGACATTGCTCATCTGGACCAATCCTAATGTCACTTCGGGCAGACGCTGAGTCATGGGCAATCCTCTTAAGACAGAATAAGCGGCAGATAAGGAATCGGCGAGGGAAAATCAAGCTTCACCCCCCTTTGAAAAAGGGGGGAAGGGGGGGATTTAAAGCGGTGGCTCTCCTCAAAAACCCCGAGAACCTATATTCGTTAATTTTCAAATCCCCCCTGGCCCCCCTTTTTCAAAGGGGGGGGACTTGGAATCAAAACTTCGCCGCGACTTCCCGGGTGGTGTTGGTCACGATCCAGACGTTGTTCATCGTGACCGAGGCCTCGAGCAGGCTGATCTTCACGTCGTAGTAGCCGACCGGCAGGACCTTGATCTGATCGGCCGGGAACTTGGCCACCACGGTCCCGCTGCCCCGCTTGAAGACCTCGACTTGGCTCTTCTTGGGCGCTTCGACCTTCAGGTTGCCGAAGCCGGGGACGACGACCTCGGTTCGCTCGGTGCCGCCGACCATCACTTGCTGCTCGTAGTTGTAGTCCTGCATCTTGACGTGGACCCGGTACTCGCCGATCGGGACTTTGACCTCGGTCTCGGAGGCGGCCTTCTGCTTCTTGCCGTCGGCGATCGACTCGATCTGGATCTGGTCGGATTCGGGCATCGGCGTCTTGACGAAGAGGACCCCGAACTTGCGCTCCGAAACCGGCGCGACCGGGTCCAGCGCCCGGGCCGCCGGCGCTAAGCCGAGCAGCAAAAGAGCAAAACCCAAAACCTTGGCTTTCATATTCACTTCTCCTTCACGTCAACGATCCGAGTGGTGTTGGTGACCACCCAGACGTCTTTCTTCACCGCTGAGAGCATGCCGGGCACGTCGACCTTCACGTCATAATGGCCGCGGGGCAGAACCTTGGTTTCGGAAGCCGGGAAGGTCGCCACGACTTGGCCAGTCTTGGTGTTGGTCACGTTGACGGTGTCGTTGGGGTTGAGCGAGTTGACCTTGAGGTTGCCGTAGCCCGGCACTTCGAAGAAGGTCGTCTCGGTCGAATCGACCTTCACGTTGTGAGTGTACTCGTAATTCTGCATCTTAACCGCGATCTTGTAGCTGCCGATCGGAACGGTGTGGGTGACGCCGGATTTGGTGGTCAGATTCTGCCCCATGCCGGCGATGGTCACGACGTCGTTCTCCGGTTGGGGAGTGAAGACGACGATGCGGCCGTGGCTGCGCTCCTCGCGCGGCGCGTAGGGATCGAGAGCCAAGGCCGGCTGGGCCAGCAGTAGCAGGGCGAAAAGAAATCCGACTTTCTTCATGAGGCACCTCCGTTGGATCGAGAAAGCTCGCAAATATTACGAAAGCACCGGCGAAATCCCAAGCAATCATCCATGAAATTTTAGGACGCTTAGGCGGAGGCTGAAGTTCAATGTTTTGCGGTCTTTTTAATAAAGCATTGATTTTACTTCATTTTTCTCATAAATTGTGGCGATGACCAGTCCCCCGGTTCTGTGCTTCTACCACGCCAATTGCACCGACGGCGCCGCCTCGGCCGCGGTGATCCGCCGCAAATACCCGCAGGCCGAGCTTTGGCCGATGAACCACGGCGACCCGGTCACGGCCGAGCTCAAGGGCAAGAAGGTCTTCATCGTCGATTTCAGCTTCCCGCCCGAGCTTCTCCAGAAGATGAAGGCCGAGGCCGCCGAGGTTCTCTGGTACGACCACCACAAGACCGCCCTGCCGATCCGCGACGCCATCGGCTGGGGCGAGATCGACTTGGGCGAATCGGGCGCCTCGCTGACCTGGAAGAAAGAATATCCCGGCCAAGCCCTGCCCCGCATCCTGGCCTACGTGAAGGACAAGGATCTCTGGGAATGGAAGCTGGCCGGTTCGCGGGCGGTCAGCATGGACCTGCGCAACACCCCCGAAATCCTCGATCCGACCAGCCCGAAGTGGAAGGAATTGATCGATGCTTTGGACGAGGCCGGCCTGGCCCGGATGGTCGAGCGCGGCGAATACGCGCTCAAGGCCCAGCGCCTCACCGTCGAGGCCGGCTTGAAGAACGGTTTCGAGCTCGACTTCCACGGCCATCGGGCCTTCGCGGTCAATTGGAGCTTGGAGGCCAGCGACATCGGCGAGGTGATCTACAAGGAGAGGGGCTACGCGGTGGCGATTCTCTTCTACTACACCGGCAAGATCTGGAACTTCAGCCTCCGCTCGGCCACCGTCGACGTCAGCGAGCTGGCGAAGAAATACGGCGGCGGCGGCCATCCCGGAGCCGCGGGGTTTAGGCAGGAGAATATCGATTGGTTGATTAGGAGGTGATCCCCCCTCCTTTGTAAGGAGGGGGCAGGGGGAGGTAGAGCGTCTCGCAAGGAAGCTGGCGTTTATCTCTTTGCGATACTCTCTACCCCTCCCTAACCCTCCCCTTACAAAGGGGAGGGAAAATTACTTCACCGCCGCTTTGGCCGGAGTCGGAGCTCCGCCGCTGGCTTCGGCAATCTTTTCCTGCACACAGTACTGAACGATCTTTTCGTACTTCCCGTCTTCGAAGCTGAAAGTCTGCTTGCTGCCGCTACGGTGAGCCGCGACCGCCGCCACCGGTTGGCCGCCGGCGCCGAAGGTATATCCGATCAAGCAGCCGGTGTCGCTGAAGTAGGTGTAACGGGTCGGGACCCCTTCCTGAGTGGTGTTGATCGTCAGGTAGACCAGGTCGTGGCCGGTGCCGGTGATGGTGTCTTTACCGTTGGGCAGGGAGCCTTTGCAGGTGACGGTCACCCCTTCCTTGCCGCAAACGAAGCCGTTGGCCGAAAAAACCGGGGTGGCCGCGTGGGCGGCGGAGGCCAGGGAAACGACGAGGGCCGCGATCAACCAGGAAATCTTTTTCATCTTCAAAGCTCCTTATATAAAGAGGTCGCCTTCCGGCGGGGGCATCCATAATCGCATCGGGCATCTTACGCAATAGCCTTCCCGGCGGTTCCTTTATTCTTCAATGCTGTCAGGATCTTCTGGTGAATTCCGCCGAAGCCGCCATTGCTCATCAATAAGAGGACGTCGCCGGCTTTGCTCTCTTCGGCCAGGAGAGCCACGATGGACTCGACCCCCGAAAGGTGGCGGGCCTTGGCCGCGCCACGGTTGATCTCGGCGACGATCTTCGCGACGTCGAGAACTTTGCCCTCCTTGACCTTCTCGGGCATGAAGACGTCGGCCAGGACGACTTGGTCGGCCTCGGCGAAGGCCGGCGGGTAGTCCTCTTGGAAAACGTCGCGCTTGCTCGAGTTGCTCCGCGGCTCGAAGACCGCCCAGAGCCGGCGGCCCGGATAAGCCCTTTTGACCGCGCCGATGGTTTCCTTCACCGCCGTCGGATGATGGGCGAAGTCGTCGATCACCGCGACGCCGTCGATCTCGCCGAGCAGGTCCTGGCGCCGCTTCACCCCTTGGAAGGTCGTCAGGCCGCGCTGGATCTGGTCCCACTTCAGGCCGAGCTTGAAGCAGAGCGCGACCACGCCGAGGGCGTTGCTAACGTTGTGGGCGCCCGGGATCTTCCAATTCACCTGATGATGGCAGCAATCGCGGCCCTTCTCCCGAGTCACCACGCAGAACTCGGTCTCCTCGCCGGTCTTGAGCAGCTCGCCGAAATAATCGACCTTGCCCTGCCATGGCTCTTGGGTGGCATAGGTCAGGCGCGAGCCGGCGAAGTCCTCGCTCAGCTCGACCACCGCGGGAAAATCGAGGTTGGCGGTGAGCGAGCCGTTCTTGGGAATGATCTCGAGCAATTTACGGAAGGCCGACTTCACGTGCTCCAAGTCGCGGTAGATGTCGGCGTGGTCGAATTCGATGCTGGTGAGCAGGACATGGCGCGGCTGGTAGTGGAGAAATTTGGGGCCCTTGTCGAAGAAAGCCGTGTCGTACTCGTCGCCCTCGAGGATGAAGTACTCGCCTTGGCCAAGCTTGAAGTTGGAGCCGAAATTCTTGGGCAGCCCACCGATGAAATAGCTGGGGTCGCGGCCGGCCGATTCGAGGACCCAGGCCAAGAGCGAGCTGGTGGTGGTCTTGCCATGAGTGCCGGCGACGACCAGCGGCGTCTTGCCGGGGAGGAAGAATTTGGCCAGGGCTTGGGGCATCGAGATGTGCGGGAGGTTCTTGGCCAAGACCTCCTCAGCTTCGGGATTGCCGCGGGAGATGGCGTTGCCGACGATGACCAGGTCGGGCGCCGGATCGAGATTCTTGGCGTCGTAGGGCGTGAAGACCGGGATGCCGGCTTGCTCCAGCGTGGTGCTCATCGGCGGGTAGACGTTTTGGTCGCTGCCTTGGACTTGGTGGCCGGAGCTCTGGAGCATGCCGGCCAGGGAGGCCATGCCGGTGCCGCAGATGCCGATGAGGTGGATCTTCATGGCTTCATCCCTTGCATAGCTTTTTTGAATTGTCATGCCCCCCTTTGAAAAAGGGGGGTTGGGGGGATTTAAGAGCCGTGGCAAAGGATCGTGGCATCTTCTTGGAAGCGATGCGCCGTCAAATCCCCCCTACCCCCCTTTTTCAAAGGGGGGAATAGATTTCAAGAGGCGTTTAGCAACAGATCGTGGATCTTGGGCCGGAATTCTTTGATCGCCTCATTGTCGCGGCGGGGATGGACCCGGTTGCTCAGGAGGACGATGTATTTCCGATCCGAAAAGTCGATCCAGAGGCTGCAGCCGGTGAAGGCGAGGTGGCCGACCGAGCGGTCGACGTTGAATCCAGCGCCGGCCTGGCTGCCCGAGGGACTGACCGTGTCCCAGCCAAGCTTGGGCTGGACCTTGGGGCCCAGAAAGCGGTCGAGGGTCGCGGCCTGAAAGATTTTGCTCCGACCCTCCGCCGCCGCCAAGATCTCCCGGGCGAAACGGCCGACTTCGCGGGCGCTGCCGAAGAGACCGGCATGGCCCGCCGCCCCGCCGAGGACGTGGGCGTTGTCGTCGTGGACCTCGCCCAAGATCAGACGGCCGCGCCAAGGGCAAATCTCGGTCGCCGCGATGTCCTGAGGCACGATCCGGTCGATGTGGTTCAGCGGGTGGAAGAGCGTCTGACTCAGGCCCAAGGGGCCGGCAATCCTTTCCTGGAAGAGCGGCTCCAAGCGGCGGGAAAAAACCTTCTCCAGGACGAAGCCGAGCAGGATGAAGCCCAAGTCGCTGTAGATCCGCTTGGTTCCCGGCTCAGCCTCGAGCGGCGTCGCGGCGATCCGCTCGATGTAGAAATCGCGGGTCCGCTCGTAGTCCCAATTCTTCTGGCGAACTTCCTCATAGAGCGGCAGCCAAGCCGGCAGGCCGGAGTCGTGAGCCAACAATTGCTTCAAGCTGAGAGCTTCGGCTCGTTGAAAATTCGGCAGCCAGTCCCGGGCCGGGGATTGCAAATCGATCCGACCCTCTTGCTCGGCCAACATGAAGAGCGCGGCGGTCGCCAGCGGCTTGGTCAAGGAGGCGAGATCGAAGAGGCTGTTGTCATTGATCGTCCGGCTGTCCGGATCTTGACTGACTTGGCCGAAGGCGCCTTGGTAGTGAATCGCCTCGCCCCGCCCATAGAGAAGCTGGGCTCCGCTGAAGACCTTGGCCCGAATCGCCTCGGCGAAAGCCGCCGCCACCTTATCCACCGGCTAGCGCTCCTTCTTCGAAAGTCAGCGCCGAGCGGTCGGCGTCGACGCTCACCTCGATGCCCAGCGGAATGGTCCAGCAATCCTCGCGGTGGCCCGAGGGAAAGCCGAAGAGGATCGGGATCTTCAGGTCGCCGAGCAGGTCGATGAGCAAGTTCATCACCACCACCGGCTCGTCGTGGGCGTCCTTCAGCGGGCCGAAGACGATGGCCTTGGCTTTATGGAGAATGCCGGCCTGGCGCAAATGGGTCAACATCCGGTCGAGCGAGTAGAGCTTCTCGCCGATATCTTCGAGGTAGAGAACGCAGCCCTCGGTTTCGATTTGGTAAGGCGTGCCCAGCGAACAGACCACCAGCGAGAGGCAGCCGCCGACCAAACGGCCCCGAGCCTGGCCCGGCTGGAGGCCGACCAGGCCCTCCTGCTTGAACTCGCCGAGCGGCTTGGGATCGGTGAGGGCTTGGAGCAGCGAGCGCTCGCCGCATTCGGCCAAGCGGTCGCCGATGTCCTTGGCCACCACCGGCCCGTGGAAGGTCACCCAGCCCCAACGCTGCCAAGCGAAGTTGAGCAAAGAGGTGATGTCGGAATAGCCCATCAGGATCTTGGGCTGGGGCGGACTCAATTTTTCGAGCTGGGGCAAAAGCCGCATCGAGCCGTAGCCGCCGCGAGCCGCGAAGATCGCCTTGACGTCGGGAGCGAGGAGGAATTCCTTCAGCTCGCCGAAGCGCCGGGGATCGGAGCCGGCCAAGTAACGCTGTTTGGAAAAGATGTCCTCGCGGTAACGAACATTGAAGCCCAGCCCCTCCAGCTTTTGGACGCCACGTTGGAAAGCCTCGGCATCGAAGCAGCTGGCCGGGGCGACGACGCCGATGGTGTCGCCGGGCTGCAGCGGCTCGGGCTTGAGGGGACGGCTTGGCGGGGGACCCATGGGGGATTAATAACCGGAACCCGGCCCCTTCCTCCAGGAATTTTCCTTGGTTAGGGGCGGCCGCCGAATTAGACTGGCGGCATGGCCGTTTACCTCACTCTCTTCTTTTCCGGCGGCAAAACCGGGACTCTCAAAAAGTGGCTGATGAAGATGGGCTCGGAGCTTCAGGCCGGCGACCCGCTCTTCACCTATTCCGACGGCTCGGCCGATGCCCGTTTCCAAACTCCGGCTTCGGGCACGCTCAAGGTCTACCTCCAACGCGAGGGCGAGGAGCTCGCCGCCGGCTGCGAGGTCGCGGTCCTGCTCAGCCCCGACGAAGAGGCCAAGGCCTTGGTCGCCAAGCAGCTCGGCCACATCCTCACCCCCGAAGAGTACAAAGAAGCCCTGTCGCACGCCGAAGAGGCCAGCATTCCCCTGCCACCGGATTTGTAGCAAGGGGCTTTAGCCCCGACCTGGCGCCGGCAGGCGCCATCTTCCGCGATGTTGACGGCGCTTCGCGCCGTTTGCGGGGCTAAAGCCCCTTGCTACTGTCTGCATTGACTTTGCCCACCTCCAATGTTTGACTGAAATTCGCGTCATGAAACCGCCCTGGCTCAAATCCAAGATTCCCTCCGGCAAGAACTACTTCCAGCTCAAGGCCATGCTGAAGGAGCTGAAGCTCAACACGGTCTGCGAGGAAGCCCACTGCCCCAACATCGCCGACTGCTGGGAGCGCCAGACCGCGACGGTCATGATCATGGGCGACACCTGCACCCGGAGCTGCGGCTTCTGCGCGGTCAAGACCGGCAAGCCGCTGGCCTTGGACCAACAGGAGCCCGAGCACGTCGCCGAGGCGATCTCGCGCTTGGGCTTGAAGCACGTCGTCATCACCTCGGTCGACCGCGACGACCTGGCCGACGGCGGCGCCGCCCACTTCGCCGAGACGATTCGGCAGGTCAAGGCGCGCTGTCCCGCGACTCAAGTCGAAGTCTTGATCCCCGATTTCCGCGGCAAAGGCGAGGCCCTCACTTGGGTCTTCGCGGCCCGGCCTCACATCCTCAATCACAATTTGGAAACGGTTCGCTCGCTGCAGAAGACGGTGCGGCCCCAAGCCGACTACGAGCGCTCGCTCGAAGTCCTGCGCCTGGCCGCCGAGCACGGCTTGATCGCGAAGAGCGGCTTGATGCTGGGCTTGGGTGAAAGCGACGAGGAATTGGCCGAAGCCATCTCCGACCTCCATCGCCACGGCCGAGTGAAGATCCTGACCCTGGGCCAATACCTGCGACCGACACCCGATCACCTCGAAGTGAAGCGCTATGTCAGTCCGGCCGAGTTCGAGGAGTGGGCCCGCTACGCCGAAGGCCTGGGCATCGAGCACGTCGCCAGCGGGCCCTTGGTCCGCAGCTCCTACCATGCCGACGAAGCCGCGGCCCAGTTTGGCTAAGCCCGGAAAAGAAGCCAGTTATTTCATTCGACGGTGAAGTTGGAGAACCTCGAGGAAGGTCAGGGGGCGGCGCTGGAGCGAGACCTGCAAGCAGCGAAAGAAGACCCGCACGCCGAATCCTCGGCAAATCGCCCAGGGGTGCTTGAAGACGTCTCGGTTGGTGACTAGGCCGTTCAGCATGGAATCCTCGATTTTCTTAATTACTCCTTATTCCGCTACGACCGCGTCACCAAAATGGATGATTTTTTCGGGAAAATGCGACCCCCTTTCTCAGCCAAAAAGTCGAGATGCCTAACCGTAAAGACTGTAAAGGTTGTTCCCCAGGTGGGCGATCATGCAGAGCGCGAGGTTGTTACGCCAATGACGGATGCCGCCCAGGAAGGCCCCAAGCAAGAAATAGTAGAGGAAGTACCAGGGATTGACGTGGGCGATGGCGAAGAAGAGCGCGGTCAAGAGCAAGCCCTTCCACACGCCAAAAGAGGACACCATCATCCCCTGGAGCAAGCCCCGGAAGAAGAGCTCCTCGCAGATCGCCGGCACCACCGCCAGGACCAGGAACTTCAGGCCGCCCTCCCACCAGGTCTCGCGGCGCATCAGCTCCTCGTAGAAAGTCTCGACGCTGCTCGGCAGCGGCCAAATCTTGGTCTGCAGCTCGACCAGGAGGGCGATGGGGATGATGAGGAGGGCGGTGGCCAGGAGGACCAGCAAGACTTCCTGGAATTGAGGCCGCCGGATCGGGAAAACCTTCTTCAGGGCGAGACCGCTGAGTTTGGCGTACAGAATCGCCGGCAGGGCCAGGATGAAGACCTCGTTGATCGTGATCCCCAACAGGCCCAATTTGAATTGCAGCAGCCCGCCCACCGACAGGTAAATGGCGACCAAAAAGCAATAAAGGGCGAAGGCTTGGGTGGCGCGGGACTCTTTTTTCGTCATGGACAATCCGGGCGTTTTGGATAAATACAGGCCCCGGATTTTTTTTGGAAGGAATTCCCCATGCCACCCAAAAAAGCGAAGCTGCCCGTCCCGGTTCCCCAGCTCAAGTTCGGCTTTCCGAAGGGCAGCCTCCAGGATTCGACCTTCCGGCTCTTCGGAAAGGCCGGCTACAAGGTTTCGGTGGGCTCGCGGGCCTATATCCCCTCGGTCGACGACCCCGAGCTCTCGGGCCTGCTGATCCGCTCGCAGGAGATGGCCCGCTACGTCGAGGATGAAGTCCTCGACGCCGGCATGTGCGGCCGCGACTGGGTGCTGGAAAACAACGCCGACGTCGTCGAGGTCTGCGAGCTGAAGTACTCCAAGCAGACCAACCGCCCGATCCGCTGGGTGGTCGCGGTGCCCAACGACTCGCCGATCCACAGCCTGAAGCAGCTCCAGGGCAAGCGGATCGCGACCGAGCTGGTCGGCTTCACCCAGCGCTACCTGAAGAAGCACGGCGTGAAGGCCAACGTCGAGTTCTCTTGGGGCGCCACCGAGGTCAAGCCGCCGGTCTTAGCCGACGCCATCGTCGAGCTGACCGAGACCGGCTCCTCGCTCAAGGCCAACAACCTCCGCATCCTCGAGACCATCCTCGAGTCGGTGACGGTCCTCATCGCCAACAAGAAGGCCTTTCAGAATCCCTGGAAGCGGAAGAAGATCGAGAACATCGCGATGCTGCTCCAGGGCGCCATCCTGGCCGAGGAAAAGGTCGGCCTGAAGATGAACGTTCCCAAGAAGAGCCTCGACCAGGTCTTGGCCAAGCTGCCGGCCCTCAACTCGCCGACCATTTCCCACCTGAGCAACGAGGAATGGGTCAGCCTGGAAGTGATTTTGGACGAGCGGACGGTCCGCGACATCATCCCCGAGATCAAGCGGGCCGGGGCTTCCGGCATCGTCGAATACCCCTTGAACAAGGTGATTCCTTGAGGTTAGGAAGGATTCATGGCCGAAGTGACTGAAAACAAAACCGAAAACGCCCCCGCCGCCGATCCCAATGCCTGGGTGCCCAATTTCACCCTGCCGAAGGACGCCGAAGGCCGTTCGGTGCTGGTCGCCTCCAGCCCTCCGGAATCGGAATACAAAAAGGTCAAATTGAAGAAAAAGCCCAAGACCGTCGCGGTGGTGGACGAGGATTCCTGCGTGGGCTGCGAATACTGCGTCCACGTCTGCCCCATTCCCAACTGCCTGGCCCTGGTTTCGGTGGAAGGCCGATCGCCCCAGATCGAGACAACCTGCGTGGTCAACGAGGACACCTGCATCGCCTGCCGCAACTGCGAAGAAGCCTGCCCCTACGACGCCATCCACGTCGTCAAGCGGGAGGAAATCGACCTCTGGAAACACTCGGTCAACCTGCCGAAAATGGCCGTCGGCGAAGAATAATCCGAACAACTCGCTGAAAATTTTCGCGATAAGTAATAAGACAGGGGGCTCTTCAAATACCCGCCCAGCTTGCACGCCCACGATTAAAAACCCACGTAAAAACAAAGGTATCCGAGGAAATATGGATATGTTTTGGGAAAACAGGGTTCATGGTGGGATGAAGCATCTGGCGACCGCGCTTCATCAAGAGGATAGTGGGAGCACACCGGAAGAGGATCCCCATGCGCCATTGCCAAGAGTCAAACCGGGCTTTTTCTCGATTTATCAAGGTTTACGTCCCAACTATCCTTCCACCCTTTCGAAGGCCGGGCGGGACATGGCCGAAAGCGCTCGATTCGGCATTCTTTTATCAGGTTGGAATGCCCTCGAATTCGGCACTTATAAGTTGCTTCTCAAGGCATTGCCGCCTCGGAATCCCGCACTTTTGCGCTTCTCCACGCTGACCGAGGGCTTCGTCCGCGGAGCTTCGAGATTGCTGGGAGCCTCCACTCCGGTTCGAGGCGCTTTGGCGAGCGCCGGCTCGACAGCGGGCATCCAACTGTCCGCAGCCTTCGCCGCGGGCGTCGCGTTGGGTGTCGGCCTGAACTATTTGCCGACGCTTTGGGGAGGCCAAGAACTCTCGGAACACATCGCCCAGGGTCTGGAATGGGCTTTCGGGCCGGCGCCCGAATGGCTTTGCGAGATGTTTTAATCCGTAATAATAATCCAATTAATCCAGCTCCTTAGACATAATTTTCCGAAGGGTTCGCAACGGATCCGGGCGCGCCTCGATAATAAATTTAGAATTCCAAAACGATCCTCCTTTTAAAGGGCCCCTTCGGGGGCCCTTTAAGCTTTTGAGCGAAACCCCCTTTCCAACGGGCCGATAATCTGCTTCGGGGAATGAAAGGGGGCGCCATGAAATCCAATGAAAAACCAAGAATATGGGGGCCGATGCTCAACGCCGGAGCGGGCTATGGTTTCATCAACAGCAGCGAAAACAATGGATGGGCAAGCGGACCCCTCCTCGAGGTGGCTCCCGGGATATGGGGTCAACTGCCGATACCCTCTCTAAAACTGCGAAGCTCCGTGTTGGGGAGCGTCCAACAACTTCAAGGCGAACCTTTCGACACCTATGCCATGGATTCGACCCCGACGGTCCTCACCGGCGCCCTACGACTAGGGGTCTTTTGGTCTCCCAACACCGACTTCAGCCTGGGACTCAACATCAGTGGCGGACTGTCTCATCTGAGCGAAGCCAAGCACGCGGGAGACTATGCCGAGGCCGGCCTGCTGACCTGCCTCTTAAAGGACAAGCTTTGCGTCGAGGGGGCGATCCAGAGCCGCAGTTTTTTTTATAAAGTGGACCCGAAAAAGGTCAACGATACTTATCCCCTCCAATATAATGCCATCACCAAGGGGCTTGGCTTAGCGCTGAAACTCGCGACTTATTGGGATATTTAAAGCGGCTTCTTGGCAAGCTTCAAGGCATCCAAATAAAAGTCGGGCTGACATTCGGCCACGTCCTCGGGCTTGGCGACCGCCGGCTGCCAGGTGCTTTGGTGGGTCTTGCTCTTCCAGCGGCCGTCGCGGGACTCGACGTAGTAGCGAAAGATCACCGGCCGGGGATACAGGAAGATCTGCGGGATCTCATGGGCGCCCGGATCCTTCTTGCGGTAGCCCACGATGGTGACCTTGTACTCGGCCTGGCCGGTCGGCAAGTTGACCAAAAGATAAGAGGGAGCTTTTTGGTAGTTCAGCTGGAAGGACAGCGTCAGCTGCAAGGGCTCTTCCTTGGGGAAATCCGGCGGCAGCTCGACCTTGCCCTGGAGCGCGATGGTCTGACAGGCCTCGTCGTAGAAATCGGCCCGAAGCTCGCCGGCGCCGGCCAAGCTCAAAATCCCGCAAAGCAAAATCGCCGCGATCCCGCGCTTCATCGAGCCTCCATCGCCAAGGGCTGCAAGCCGACGCCGGTGCGGCAATAGGTGTTGCCGTCCTGCTTGTCGAGCTCCGGCAAGTAGAGGCTCTTCTGCCAGCGGCTCCGCCATTTCCGGTCGGCGGTGGCGGCGTAATATCGAAATTCGATTTTCTTGGCGAAGAAGAAGCCCGGCTCGACGAAGAAGACGCCGTCGATCTTTTCGTCGAAGCCCGACAGCACGAAGAGGAAGCGGTCCTTGCTCACCGGTTGGTTGGTCATGAGGATGCGCGAGGACTTTTGGCCGGCCAGCCGGTAAGTCACGGTCAAGAAAACCGTCTCCGCCGGATCCATCGAGTGGGGCCGCTCGATCTCACCGATCAGCCGGACCCATTGGCAGGCCGGGCCGTACTCGGCAAAGGGCGGCAGGGCCCGGCTGGTCGCAGGGACGGCCGATCCCACCAGCAGGAGCAGCAGAAAGCCGAGATGGCGCGTGCCTTTCATCGCCTTCCATCCTATATAGAGAGCTCCTCCTATGTCCACTTACGCGATTGGCGACATCCAAGGCTGCTTTCTCACCCTACAAAAACTGCTCGAAAAAATCGGCTTCGATCCGGCCGCCGACCGGCTCTGGCTGCTGGGCGACTTGGTCAACCGCGGCCCCCGTTCGCTGGAAGTGCTGCGTTGGGCTTCGGGGCACGGCGACCGGGTCCAAGCGGTGCTGGGCAACCACGACCTCCACCTGCTGGCTCGGGCCGCCGGCATCGACAAGGCCAAGAGCCGCGACACGCTCGACCCGATCTTGAAGGCGCCGGACCGCGACGATCTGCTCGCCTGGCTCAAGGGCCGTCCGCTCTTCCATCGCGAGGGCGCCAACGCCATGGTCCATGGCGGCTTGGCCCCGGATTGGGACATGGCCCGGGCCGAAGCGCTGGCTCGGGAGGCCGAGGCCGCGATCCGCGGCGGGGGCTTCGCCGCCGCGCTGAAGACGATGAACGACCCGCGGCCCCGCCGCTGGAAAGAGAGCTTGGCCGGGCCCGAACGCGAGGCCGCCATCCTGCATATCTTCACCCGGATCCGGATGGTCCGGGAAAACGGCCAGCTCGATTTCGAGTTCAAGGGCGCGCCGGACCAGGCGCCGGCCGGAAGCTGGCCCTGGTTCGAGGCCGAGGAAAGGAACCGGGACCCGGCCCGCCTCTTTTTCGGCCATTGGGCCGCCCTGGGCCTGCGCATCGGCCAGACTTGGGTCGGCCTCGACAGCGGCTGCGTCTGGGGCCGGAGCCTCAGCGCGATGCGGCTGGAGGACGGCATCATCTTTCAGGAATCCTTTTGCGATTAAATTCTTAACCCCCCTTTGAAAAAGGGGGGTTGGGGGGATTTAAAAATCGCGGCAAAAAATATCAGCTTCTTCAAATTCAAGAAGCTTCGTCAAATCCCCCCTTACCCCCCTTTTTCAAAGGGGGGAAATTTCTTTGGCCTTTGCCGGCAAATTTGCTAGGCCGCCGCAACCGGACAAAGGCATCCCTAATTCGAGGAGGTCCCCATGACAGCCAAGGAATGCGTCGCTGAGGTGCTTGGCACTTTTATTTTGGTCTTCTTCGGCAATATGGCCGTGCACATGGCGGTTTACACCGGCTCGATGGATCTCTGGGGCGTCTCGATGCTCTGGGGGCTGGCGGTGGTCATGGCCTGCTACGCGGTCGGACCCGTTTCGGGCGCCCATCTCAATCCCGCCGTGACGATTGCTATGGCTTGTTACCGGGCTTTCCCCTGGAAAAAAGTTTTCCCCTACATCGTCAGCCAAGTCATCGGCGCCTTCGCCGCCGCCTCGCTGATGGCCTGCCTCTGGCGCGGCTTCACTCCGGCCGTCGCCGAGAAGCTCGGCGTGGTCATCGGCCAGCCCGGCTCGCAGAAACTCATGATGGTCTTCAGCTGCTTCTTCCCCAATCCCGGCATCGGCGTCGACGAAGCGGCTTGGGCCAAGGTCACGCCCGGCACCGCCTTCACCGTCGAAGTCGTGGTCACCGCCGTCTTGGTCTTCATGATCCTGGCGCTGACCGAGGACCGCCACCAAGGCGCTCCCAAATCCAATTTGGTGACCTGGTTCATCGGCCTCTTGGTCGCCGCCTTGATCGGCATCAGCGCTCCGCTCACCATGACCTGCATGAATCCGGCCCGCGACCTCGGCCCCCGGATTTACGGTTACCTGGCTGGTTACGGCGAGATCGCCTTCCCCGGCCCCCGCGGCGTCGAGTGGTGGCTCTACATCGCGGGCCCGATCGCCGGCGCCCTGCTCGGCGGCGCGGTCTACGAATGGGTCTTGCGGCCGCTTTTCGGCCGAGTCGATCTCAAGGCCGGCCAAGGCCTGGACCTGCCCGAGGGCGGGACCAATCTCAAAGCCGAGGCTTAAGCCGTTGTCAAAGGGCTCGGGACTGGAAATAATAGCGCCCATGTCCCGGAAAAACGCCGCCATCCTTTCCGAGGCTGAAATCCTCGCCACCCTCCTCGACTCCGAGGTCATGGTCTGGATGACCAACGAAAGGCACCGTTGCGTCTATGTCAATGACGCCGTGCTCCGCTACACCGGGCTTCCGCTCGGTCAAATGCTCGACCTGAATTGGCTGGATCACGTCCATCCCGATGACCAGGACCGAGTCCGCGAAAACCAAGAGCTGGCCGCGCGCGATCCGCAAAATTTCCGCCAAGATTATCGCATGCGCAGCTCGAGCGGGAAATGGCGCTGGGCCGTGGACACCGCCCTGCCACGCTACAGCCGGCAAGGCCGCTTCCTGGGTTATCTCGGCTTGGTTTTCGACATCACCGACCAGAAGCAGGCCGAGCTCGAGCTCCGCGAGCGCCAAAAGAAATTGGAATCGCAAATCCTCGAGATCAGCGAGCGGGAGCAACGCCGGATCGGCCGCGATCTCCACGATGGGCTCTCCCAGCGGCTCTTGGCCCTGGCCCTCCATTGCCGAATTCTAGAAAGCAAGCTTAAGCGCAGGGGCCAGGCCGAGCGCGCTCAAGCCGCCAAGGTCCTCCGCGAGGTCAATCAGGCCATCCGCCACACTCGCGAGATTTCGCGGGCCCTGGCTCCGGTCGCGCTCGATAAGGATGGCTTGAAGGTCGCCTTGCGCGAGCTGGCCGACTGGGCCCGGGAAAACTTCAAGGTGCTTATCCGCTTGAATTGGTCGAGAAACTTGAAGCCGCCGCCGCTCGATCAGGCGGTTCATCTCTATCGCATCGTGCAAGAAGCCATCAGCAATGCCGTCCGCCACGGGCGAGCCAAGCGAATCACCGTCTCGCTGGAGCGCCGGCCGCCGGGCTTCTGCCGCCTGAAGATCGAGGATGACGGCAAGGGCTTCCGGCCCAAGCGCAGCGCCGCCAAGGGCATGGGCATCGCCACGATGAAGTACCGGGCCGACCGCTTGAATGGCTCGTTCCACATCGGCCCGCGCCGTCCCAGCGGCACCGAGGCTCGAGTCGAATATCCGGACCCTTGGGGAGACCGGGCATGAAAGCCGAAACCACCGCCCAACCTAAAGTCCTGGTCGTCGACGATCATCCCATCGTCCGCCACGGCATGGTCCTGCTGCTCAAGCACAGCCGTCAATTCAAAGTCTGCGGCGAAGCCGCCTCGCCGGCCGAGACTTCGGAGAAGGTCGCCAGCTCCGCGCCCGATCTCCTGCTGATCGACCTCTTTTTGGGCGGCGTGATCGCGATCGACACGATCCGCCAATTGCGCCGCAGCCATCCGGAGCTCGGCATCCTGGTGATCTCGATGCAGAACGAGGCTTTCTACGCCCAAAAGGCCCTCGACGCCGGCGCCGATGGTTACATCGTCAAGGAGGAAGCTTCGGACCGCATCCTTCACGCTCTCCGCCGGGTGGCCGAGGGCAAGACCTACATCAGCTTTCCGGTGCTCAAGAAAATGCTCTACCGCTACGCCGAGGACCGAAAAGCCCCCGAGAAGGACGCCGTGCTCCGCCTGAGCGACCGGGAGTTCCAAGTTTTCCGGATGATGGGCGAAGGCTTGGGCACCCGGCGCATCGCCGAAGAGCTGGGCGTCGGCATCAAAACCATCGAAACCTATTGCACCCGGCTCAAGAAGAAGCTCGACCTAAAAAACGCCACCGAATTGCTGCGCCACGCCCTGGCTTGGCAAGGTCCCGAAGGGATGTAATACTTCCCCGGACAAATTTCGGCCAAGCTTCGTCATTTTCGAAATGGCGATGGCCGGCAATCTGAAAATTGCCGTCTCAGCCCAAAAATTTTTCCTGTCCGGGTTCCCCGTACAAAAAGCCGAGCCCAGCTTGGTTCTCATTCGGCCGTTTTTCCCACGTCGTCAGACAAAGGCCCTCTTTCCGGGCTTTGCCGCCGATAATTTCCTCTTGATCGCTTATAGCTCGGCAATTTTTTTCGCCGATCTCGGTCCAGCTTGGCCGCTCGAATTTCGGGATGCGCTTGACGCCGCCCTGGATGAATCCAAAATCCTTCCATCCAAATCTTCTAAGTAAGGGAGGCACGCTATGCGATTCAAACGCCTTGCATTTCACCTGACCTGCGTCTTGACCTTGGGACTGACGGCCTCGACGGCTGGGGCTAGCTCGCCCTGGGGCCCCGACGACGAGGCCGGCAACACCAACACCCAAGGCTACGCCACCTATTTTCGGGCGGCTCTTCAGATGCTGCGGCCCGGAGCCAAGGCCTACCGGCTGGCCCATCTTTTCTCGCCTTCCATGCCCCAGTCGCCCTTCGCGGCGCCCTGGCAGCAAACCTCGAGTCCCACGGCCTTTCTCCCGCCGACTCTCCACGCCGCCAACAGCGAGATCGTCTCGGGCGACATCGGCAATCAAGGAACCCAGATGGACGCCCTCGGCCACTTCGGCTACCTGCCCAGCGCCGACAGCGATGAAGTGCTTTATTACAACGGCTTCACTCAGGACGAGGTGAAGGGCCCCGATGGATTGCTCAAGCTCGGGATCGACAAAAGCAAGCCGATCGTGACGACGGCGATCTTGCTCGACGCCCGCAAACACCTCAACGCCGGCCAACCGCTGGAGGCCGGCCAGCTCATCACGACCGAGGACATCGAGTACATGCTTCACAAGCAGCATCTCCGGGGGCTCCTCCCCGGCGATGTCCTCTTCATCTACACCGGCTGGAGCGAGCTCTGGCAGGACGACAACACCAATCCTTTCCAGACCGAGTATTACAGCGCCGGCCCGGGCCTCTCCTACGATGCCGCCCTCTATCTTCAACAGAAGTTCATCGTCTTGGTCGGCTTGGACAATCCTTTCACCGATCCGGTGAACGAGGGCTTCCTCCAGGGTCAGGCGCCGCCGCCCGAAGGAACTCCGCCGGGCTTGCCCTTCGCGATCCACCACAACAACCTGACCCAGGCCGGCATCCATCAAATCCAAAACCTGGATCTGAAAAAGCTGGCTCAGGACAAAGTCTATCTGTCGGCGGTCTTCATTTCGCCGCTGCCGATCCGGGGCGGAGCCGGATCGCCGGTCGCTCCGGTGGCCATCGGCGCGCCTTGGTGATCTTTATTTTGTCGGGTAGGGTCAAAACCCAGGGTCTTCGGGCCCTGGGTTTTTATTGTAGGGATTTCGATGACACCAAATCGGCAGGCCGGCGAGGAGCGGTCGCTCCGCCGGCCTTTCGCCGCCTATGGCCAAAAAAAATTCTTGTCGGGATCTTCCGTACGACCGGGCTTTCCGAATCTTTGAATCCGCGGCGATGCCAAAGGCTTAGCCTCTTCCCAACCGCTCCATTCCAAGGTTTCAGCCGCCAAAAAAAGGCTTGCGCTATTTTTACCAAATCCGAAAAACGCCGACCGCCGAGCCCGGCTCCTTTGTCCCGAATCGCCGACGGCTTGACGCCGCCTTCACTTCGAACCAAAGTTCAGCCCATCGAGACTGAAATTTCACGGGACCTGCGGCTGTCTTAAACCCCGAGCCCTCGGCAGCCGCAGGTCCTATTTTTTTAGGTTGGGCCGAAGGCTGCAGCCGCCGCCGCTGTCGGGCGTCTCGCCTTGGAGGCGGACGGTGATGGCCTTGGTCGGATCGCCATTGGGCGTGAAAGTCAGGGTGCCGGCGGCTTCCTCGGGAAATTCCGGGGTGAAGTTCACTTCCATCGTGCAGGAGTCGTTGGCCGCGATCCGCGGGTTCTGAGCCCCGCAGGGCTGGGCGCCGCCCAGGATGTCGAGCACGAAGCTTTCCGAGCCGGTCTGGTCGAAGTCGGTGACGTCGAGCGGAGCGGCGGTAAGGTTGGTCAGGGTAAGATTCTGCCGGCCGCGGCCGCCCTCGGGGATTTCTCCGAAGTCGATAAGCAGCGGGGTGACCTCGAGGGTCGCGGTGCCTTGGCCATGCAACGGAGAGGCAATGAGCGCGGCCGCGAGGGCCAAAAGAATCCGAAGATTTTGGATTTTCATTCGAATCGGGTAACAGAATCGACTTTTTTTGGAAAGCGGATTCCTAGAGGTGATAGCCGCCGGCCGGATTCTTCCGCACCCCGAACCAGCCGAGCTGGGGAAAGACCACCCGCTTCACGGCGAAGGCTAAAACCGCGATCACGATCAGGAAAGCGGTGTCGAAAGCGGCCTCGAGCGGCGGGCTCTTCATCCAAGCCCGCAGGATCCCGAGCCCGCAGAGGATCGGGATCAAGGCGTAGATTTGACCTTCCCACTTGATCACGCCGATGATGAGAACCACCGGAATGATCAGGCCCAAGAGGACGATCATGAACATGGCGGTCGGCGGCACGCCTTCGCCGAGCAAGGCGACGATGCCGAACATCTTGAGGATGGCGCCCAAGACCAGCAGGACCAAGAGGGCGATGTTCAAAATCCGGCCCGAAGCCGGGATCGACGGCGGCGGGATATTGGCGATGACGGTGGCCAGCTTCAGCGGCTTGGACACCTGGTCGCGGTATTTGAGGTAGATGGCCTGGCGGTCGCCGCCGGCGCGGACTTCTTCGCGGGCTTGCTTCAAGGCTTGGGAGGTAGCGCTCATCCAGCGGCTATAGACGAGTTCGGCGGTAAAATCTAAATTTTTTTTCCGGCGCCGCGGCCGCGGTGCCAGGCAGAGACCGATCAGCGCGCCGCGACAATGTCAAAGGACAATTTCACTTCGTCGGCAACTTTGAGGGCCCCGCCTTGGTAGGAGTAAGGCTTGATCTTGTAATCGGATTGCTTGAGCGAAGTCGTCCCGCTGACGTGGATCTTTCCTTCCTTCAAATGCAGCTGGGCCTTCAGGGGCAGGAAGTTGGTCTGGCCATGAAGATTGAGCCGTCCCAAGACCTCGACGTCGTATTGGCGCTCGCCGACTTTCCAAATCCTGACCTTCTCGCTCTCATAGCGGATGTCGGGATATTGCTCGGTCTGGAGCATTTTCTCGTGCATTCGGATTTCGATGTTTTCCCGATCCTGGTCGGTGGCTCGGGTCTTGAGAGCCAGCGAATGGGTCTTGGCCTCGAACTTCAGCGAGGAGTCCTTGGCCGAATTGGGATCGAAGCGAATCTCGCCCGAAAACTCCCGGACCTCGATCTCGAGCTGGCGGCCGAATTTCTTGAAGAGACCGCTGACGTCGGTATGGACGATCAAGGAGCT
>DATEDP010000022.1 GCA_035281585.1 bacterium | reverse complement strand
ATCCACGACCGCGACTCCCACGAGGAGCTACTCCAGGTCCTGAGAGAAGAAGGTGCCCGCGAGATCGGCGGGGTCTTTCATTGCTTCAGCGGCGATTACGAATTCGGCAAGCGGGTGATCGAGGAAAATTTCCACGTTTCCTTCACCGGGATCGTGACTTTCAAGAAAGCCGAAGAGACTCAGGACGCCGCCAAACGGCTGCCCTTGGAGCGGATGCTGATCGAGACCGATTCGCCCTTCCTCACGCCGATCCCCTTCCGCGGCAAGCGCAACGAGCCGGCCTACGTCCGTTACGTCGCCGAGAAGATCGCCGAGCTGAAGGGGCTTAGCGTCGAGGAAGTGGCCGAGCGGACCAGCGCCAATGCCACTCAACTATTTTCATTGGGAGCTTGAATGAATCGTTTCGGCATATTGTTGTTTGAAGGCTGCGAGGAGCTCGACGTCTTCGGTCCTTTCGAGGCCTTGAGCTGCGCTTACAAGCTGGGCGCCGACTTCGAGGTCAAGCTCGGCAGCGCCGAGCCGGTGGCCGAGCTCCGCTTGGCTTACGGCACCCGAATCATTCCCGAAGTCCTCGAACCTAAACCCGGCGACTGGATCGTGGTGCCGGGCGGCGGCTGGATCAATCACTCGGTCAAGGGTGCCTGGTCCGAAGTCCGGCGGGGCGAGCTGCCCCGGCGTTTGGCCGAGTGGAAGAAAAAGGGCGTGCAATTGGCCTCGGTTTGCACCGGCGCGATGCTGCTCGCCGCGGCCGGCCTCTTGAACGGCCGGCGGGCGACGACCCATCACCTGGCCCGGATCGACCTCGAAGGGGCCGGCATCGACTTCGTGGACGCCAAGGTGGTCGATGAGGGCGACATCGTCACCGCCGGCGGGATCACTTCCGGCATCGAGCTTGGCATTTGGCTGACTGAGCGCTTCGCCGGCCCCGAAATCGCTCAGCGGCTGAAGCAGCATCTGGAATATCAAAACGACTTCAAGGTGCTGGCATGAAACTCGACCACCGCCCGCTGCCCGATCCGCACTGCGTCCAAGTCGTCGCCTGCGTCATCGAGCGCCAGGGCGAATTCCTCATCACCAAACGGCTCAAGACCTCGCACCTCGGCCATTGCTGGGAGTTCCCCGGCGGCAAGATCGAGCCCGGCGAAAGCCTGGCCGAATGCGCGGTCCGGGAATGCCAGGAGGAGATCGACGTCGAGATCAAGCCGCTGAAGCTGATCCAAGAGCTGCGTCACGACTATCCCGAAAAGAGCGTCCACCTCTACTTCCTGCTTTGCATCATCCTGGCCGGCGAGCCCAAGGCGATCGAATGCGCCGACTGGCGCTGGGTCCACCCGCGGCTGCTGGGGGAGTATGAGTTTCCGGAGGCGGATAAGGAGATCATCCGGTCGCTGCAGACTACGGTGTCATCCTAGGGCACGGCGTCATCCTGAGCAAAGCGAAGGATCTGCGACTGGCCAAGGAGCTTATGGAATACAGGGCGCCTTCGTTCCACGGAATCCCTCTGAAGTCGCGAAGGGAATAAACTTTACAAAAGAACCTTGATGGGTCGCAGATCCTTCGCTTTGCTCAGGATGACAAAGGGCATGCTCAGGATGACCTCCCCTCGCTCCGCTCCTTCAACACCACCAAGATATATTTCTGAATGTCCCGCATCACGAAGTCGGTCCACAGGCTGGAGTAGAAATTGAAAGGCGTGGTCAGGCGGTAGAAGCTGGTCAAATGGAGCCGGACTTTGCCGGCACCCAAGGGCTCGATCTCGTAGCGGCCCTGCAAAACGTCGAAGTAGGGGCCGCCGACGGTGACGTGCTCGTCCAAGGTCCGCTGGGGGATCGAATCGGGATCGGCGGCGATGTTGAAGCTGAGCGAGCGGCCTTCTTCCCAGTGGTCGATGGTTTCGATGAAGAGGACATGGCCCTCGAAGCTGGCTTGGCGGATCCCGCCGATGCCGGGTCGATCGAGGGTCGCCTCCACCGGCCGGGGGAAGCCGATGGCATGGACCCAGCTGAAGCGATACTCCTCGGGCTTGAATTTCCGCACCTCGATGATTTCCGGCCAGACTGCGGCGCCGGGCGCCGCGATGTCGATGGCGGTGTGGACCTTGCGGTATTCGGTCTCTTGCGAGAAGCGGCTCTCGAGGGGCGCCACCAGGAAGGGGAGAGCGAGCAGGGCGGCGAAGGCGAAGCCGCCGAGACGGTTTCCCCGCATGTCGCGGACCAGCCCGTAGAGCGCGCCGCCGAGGCTCGCCATGATCAAAAAGCTCGGCAGAATCATCACGACGCAAATGGCGCCCTCCCATGCCAGCAATAGCGTGATGCAAGCCAGCACGGCGACGGTGGCCCAGGGCATGAAGATCCGGTACCACCAGTTGCGGCGCCGCGACCATTCGCCGAAAAACACCGTGATCGCTCCGATCACGATCGGCACGATGAAGAGATAGGCCACGGTCATGAGCTTGAAGGTGTTATGAAAGGCCGGATAGCGAAAGGTGAGGAAGGCGACGATGCCGTAAAGCAGGGCCAGGAATAGGGCCATCCAGACCGAGAAGAGCCAAGACATCAGGTTTTTGATCATTAGGATATGTCATCCTGAGCGAAGCGAAGGATCTGCGACTGGCCAAGGGACTTATGCTATCAAGGCCCCTTCGTCTCCCTAGCGCCCTTTCGAAGACCCGAAGGGACTTGGGGCTAGCAAAGGATCTTGGTGGGTCGCAGATCCTTCATCGCTTCGCTCCTCAGGATGATCTCACGTTTTGCAGATAAAATTCAAACGCCGGCAATGGGATAATGCCGATGGTTCAGCTCGAGGAAGTATTCTTTTTTGGCCGGATCATAGCCGATTTGTCGGGCCAGCTCCAAATAAGGCTTGCGGTTGAAACGGGCCTCGAAGGCGCCGCCGCGGACCCGGCAGTAGAAGACGTTGTCCTTGCCGACGTGGAGGCTGCGGGGGTCGAGGTCCTCGCGGTAGCCGCCTTGGAAGACCAGCTCGATCTTATCGGGCATCGGCCGCAGCGATTGGACGACGTAGACCGTGTCCTCGGGGTCGAAATAGCACTCCTCGCCTTGGCAGAGCGCGAAGTAGCGGCCGTCGGGCAGCCGCTCCATCTTCCTCATGAAGAATTTTAGGATATTGGGATCGTCGAAGACCGAGCCGTCGTGCCAGAGCTGGCCCTCGGCATCCAGCCGGTAATTCCAAACTCGAATCGGTTCCTGGGGCTCGGCCATGGCTCGATTTTCGATCAAAGCCGGGACAAAAGCCAGCCTTCGTGGCAAGCTGCTGGCCTGGAGTATCATAGATGCCCCGCGAAGATCTCCATTTCGGCAAGGATTATTATTTCAACGAGGACGGCTTCATGGTCTTCACCGCCGCCTATTTATTGAAGCGGGGTTACTGCTGCGAGAGCGGCTGCCGCCATTGTCCTTACGGCTTCGATCCCATGGGCCCCTCGCGAGCGGAGGGCGCCACCGGACTCAGCGATGGCGAACGAAGCGCATCTCGAGCTTCTCGCCGCCCGCGAAATTAGGCTTCAGCAGGTAATTTTGGCTGCCTTGGCCGAAAACCCTCAGCTCGGCCGTGACTTTGCCGCTTTCATCGCTTTCGATCCGCAGGAAGCCGGAAGGCCGCTCCACCCAGACCAAGTTGACCTTTCGGCCCTTGGGCAGGGGATTGCTGCTCAGCATTTCGGCGATGAAGGCCAAGCTGCTCTCGTCGAGGTTGCCGGAGCGCATCTCGATCGAGGGGATAAAAGCCAAAGGATCTCCGCCGATGAGCAGCTCGTGGAACTTCTCGAGGGCCTTGTTGGGGCTGGGGCAAGAATGGACCCTGGCATCGGAGGTTTCGGCCGGCAAGGGCGTGCTACGGCCCGGGTCCGAAATCCGTTCCCGACCTTCATGGGGCGTCACGGCCGGCGTTCGCGGCGTGGTGCCGCTGCTGCTGGCGGCGCTGTTGAGGCTCAGGAAACTGGAGTCGATCGGTTGAGTGATCGATTCCACTTTTCTCACGCCCTTTTCGGTTTTCCATTCGAAGACGATTTGGACCCCCCGCTCCTTGAGAGCCAGAGTGAAGGTTTGGTCCGGCGCCAATCCGCCGGGTCTTTGCAGCATTTGAGCAAGTGCCATGTCGTCGCGAATCCGCCACTCGCCCGCATAATTGATCTTGGGGCTACGGGTTTGGAGGATCTCGGCCAGCTGGTCATGCAGGTCTTCGACACGGCTCAGGGTCCGGATGGCCGATGTCCCGAAGCCAGGTGCCAGGCCCAAGTTGGGCGAGCTCGATTGATTGTCCGGTAGCCGGAGGGTGGTGAACTGGCTGTCCATCCGGTCGTTGACCTTTTTGTAGATCAAGGCGATCTTGGGCATGCCCTCGAGAAAGGCGATAACGGCCACAAAACCTTGGGGAATCGCGCTTTTCTCGAAGAGCGGACGCAGTCGCGCCTTGAGCACTTCCTGGTCGCGATGGACGATCATTCGGCCTTGGTAATGGATCTCCAGCGACTGGGGGTGGAAGCGGTTCATGTGATTTTCGAGGAGCCCGGCGATGGCCGCCACCGGGTTATCCGATCTTTCCAGCGGCATCTGGGGCAGCCCCTCCGGAATCATGCGGCTCTTCAAGGACGCGGAGCTGTTGGAAGAGTCGGCCGCATTCCAAAATCCTGAGGGAGACTTTCTTCCGCTACCTTGAATCTTGAAAGGCCCATGGAGGGCCTCCCGCCAAGCTTGAGAACGGGGGATGCCGGGGGCGTCGAAGGCCAAACCGGGGCTGAGGGCCTCGAGGCTGGGCAGCTTGGGCAAGGGCATGGATTGCTCCGCCGCCAGGTTGAGCCCGCTTTGAAAATTCGCGAAGCGCCGGCCGAGCAGGGCGTTCGACAGCCCGCCGCCGACCTTCAACTGGGCCATCGTGATGAGCGAGTCCAAAAGCCAAGTATCGCCGCTCGAAATCTGGCGCAGCCCGGTCCAGTGCTCGAGGCCGTGGCCGGCCAAGAGGCCCAGATAGGCGCTGGCTTGGGGAATCGTGGCTCGGGCCAAGGCACCCGCGCCGCTGAGTCGGACGGCCTGCTCGCCGCCCCAGCCCACCAGCTTCAGGCCGCCCAAGGTCAAATAGGCCCCGGCCAATTCCTTTCCGAAAGAGGAATGGGGAGCCGGATTTTCGCCCAAGGCCAAGCGGGCCCCCTGGGTGGCGGCGACGAAGCTCGGCCCTTCCAAGGCAAAAGCGGCGCTTCCGGCCAAGGCCCGGGCTCCGAAGCCGCGAGTCGCGAGGCTGGGGGCCGAGCCCAAGAGCTTTCCGAGCAAGGCAGCCCGTGAAACCTGGAATACCGTGCCGGCGGTGGCCATCCCGAAGAGCAGCGCCGGATTCATCGCCTCGCGGCTGAAGCGGCCGATCGAAAACTCGACCCGCCCGCCGATCGCGCCGCGGCCCTCGATGGCGTCGATTTCGCGGCCGGCCTTCCGGGCGATTGCCGAGGCGGCGGGATTGTTTTGCTGAAGGTGATGGAAAAGGCGGAGAGCCGGCTCCAGCCGGTCTTGCTTGGCCAAGCGCTGAGCCAAGGAGAGGAGGCCTTCGCCGTAAAGCTCGGGATCCCGCTCATGAGAAAGCGATTCGATCTCACGCACGGCGCTTGCGCCCCATGCCGATGTGTCCAGCTCTCGCGCCGCAAACGGCGCGGTAAGCCCCCTTGATTCCATGTGCCCGTCCCTCGGAGAAAAATGAACTTTAGTGCTAAGAGGTCGGTCCGGGCGAGGAAAAGTTGCGCTAAGGGCTAGAAATAGAACTGATATTTCATGGCCAGCCAGCTCAGGCGGGGCCCCAGCTCCCAACTCAACAGGTTGGCCGAAGCCGCTAAGATCAGCGCCACCCACCAAGATAAGTTTAGTTTTTTCCAATAGATAGCTCCTTCGACCAGGATGGCGAAGGTCTCGGCCAAGAGCAGGGTGACGATCAGCTTGCTGTCGGGAAAGGCGATAAAGCCGAAAACCACCAGCGGATGGGTGAGGGCATTGGCCAGCAAGACCAGGAAAAGCACTCGGCCCAAGCTTTTGCGGAACAGCAGGACGCTGAGGAAGACGGCCTCGATGGCATAGCTTTGGAGGAAGAGTTGGAAGTAGCTCATGCCTTGCGCAGCATCAGTAAAATGAAAAGTGTGTTGAAGCCGATCACCGCCGCCAAGCCCGGATTCTCCCAGAGGCCGACTCTTTCGATGCTGAAATGCCTGACGGTGTCGAGGAAGGCCGGGTCGCCGGCCAAGCTGCCTTTCAGCAAGCTCCAAGGGCCGAAGAAGGTCGCGGCCCCCAATTCCGGCGGGGTGGCCGAATAAAAATGCGAGACCATCGAGATCAGGGCGATGGAGATCAGGACGATCAACGAGGGCAGGAATTTTCCCATCAGCGTTTCCTCGCGGCGAATTTTACCGTCAGCTTGAAAACCAAGGCCAGCCCTAAGACGAGCAGCAAGACCAAAGGAATCCCGCCCTCGCGAAGGCCGGGGAGATAGGTGACGAAAAAAATCAGCCAGAGGACACCCATGCCGGTGGCATGGAGAAGCCGCCAGCGCTTGGGGCCGAGCCAATGGAAGGCCCGGTCGTTCGAGGTCAGGGCCAGCAGGCCGGTGAAGAAATAGCCGACGGCGCCGCCGTAGAAGGCGAAATCGAGCGGCCCCATCGTCGCCGGGGCCCGCCGGTAAGCCAGGCCGATCAGGGCCAAGTGAATGAATTGGGAAGCGGCGAAGGCCAGTCCGACGTAGCGCCGCCGCCGGAGCAAGGCCGCGGTCCAGGGCCGGTGCAGCGAGCGCTGGAGGCTGCTGGCCAGAAAGGCCGAAAGAAAAAGCAAAAGGGAGAGCCGGCCGGTCCAGCGGATCGCCCAATGCAGTCCCTCGGCATTAGGGCCGAGGATCGCCAATCCCATGGCGACCAAGATCGATTCAAGCGCGGCAACGAGGAAGGTCAAGCTCATGAGGCCAGGGTTTTAACAATTCGACAAAACCTTGTCAGCTCGGCAGAATATGGCGAAATAGTCGACGTGATTCTTCTGAAATCTCCCCCTTTGAAAAAGGGGGATCAAGGGGGATTTAAAGCGGTTGCCGGAAGAAAAAAGCCGAGGAATCGAGCCTCATTGCTTTACAACGGCTTTCAAATCCCCCCTGCCCCCCTTTTTCAAAGGGGGATAAGGAGGCTCCGTGCAAAACGGCAGTTGGGTGAAATACGTCGTCTTGGCGGCGGTGGCTTTTTTCCTCCTCCTCGGCCTGACGATCGGGGGAATCTTATTTTTCGTCTTCTATCAATTGAAGGAATCGGAGCCGGCCCAAATGGCCGTGACCGTCCTGCGGCAGAGCCCGGTGGCCCAGCAGAATTTGGGCGAGCTTCAGGATACCGGCTGGCCGATCGGAAATTTTTCGACCGACGGCGGCGGCTCGGGCAAGGCCGCCTTCTCGATGTCGGTCCAGGGAAGCAAGGCCAAGGGCAAGTATTACGCCTCGCTCTATCGTCAGCATGGAATTTGGCACTACCAGTCGGGCCGGCTCGAAATGGCCGATGGGCGCTCGCTCGAGATCCCGGGGCCCGAAGCAAGGCCCGGACTGCCGCCGCCGGTGGCCGAAGCGCCGGTCCAACCGCCGCCGGCTCCCGGATCCACCGCCGCCGGCGGGAGGACGCTGCGCCACGATGCCGACACCTCCGGCTGGACCGAGGTCGCCTGGCCCGATCAACCGATCGCTTTCAAGGTTCCAGCGACTTGGAAACAGCTCAACCTGGTCCGCCGCGAAGCCGAGTTCCGGCCCGAGGACCGTTCGGCTTACTTCGTCGGCAACGCGACCTTCTTCGACCAGACGATCCCTTATGAAACTCTCTTTCCCTCGCTCCTGCAAAAGTCGGCCAACCAATTGAAGCGCGGCGAGATCCTCGGCTTTGCCCGCAAGGATTTGGGCAAGGCCCTGGGCCTGCTCGAAATCCAGCAAAGGGGCGACGGCCAGACCACCGCGGTCTGGACCGGCTATTTCGAGGACGAGCGCTACGGCACCGTCTCGCTGACTCTCTTGCTCGGCGCGCCGACGCCGGCCGATTTCGACAAGGCCGAAGCGGTGCTGGGGAGCATTTTGGAGTCAGTGGTGGTGAAGTAGTCATCCTGAGCGAAGCGAAGGATCTGCGACCCACCAAGGTTTTTGAAAGGTCCAATCCCCTTCGTCTCCTCCTAAGAGGATCCGAGGACACGAAGGGGATTCTGCAACCCTAAGTTTCTAGGCCAGTCGCAGATCCTTCCCCCCGGTTTCACTTGAACCTCGCGGCGTTCAACCGGGGCCCCCGCTCAGGATGACAGCCCCTAAATATCGTAATCATTAGGTCGCTCTTTCATCAGCTTGGTCAGCTTCTGCTCCACCGCCTGCAATTCGTCCTTGAGCGAGGTGATGGCGTTCCACTCCGGATCGGGCAGCTCGCCGTGCTCCAAGTCGTAATGCTCCCCGACCACGTTGCGCGGATGC
>DATEDP010000021.1 GCA_035281585.1 bacterium | reverse complement strand
TCGGCGGCGAGGAGGAGCCCGAGCCTCCGCCGGAATCCCCACCGCCACCGCCACCCCCGCCTCCGCCCCCAGGGCCTTAAAAACGGTCTTTTGGGAAAGCCGACAACTTGGAAAGTCCCCCTTGCCGATAAGGGGCTTTGGAGTATGCTGCCATCGTGACCGTCAAAGTCGAAACAAACCTCAGTAAATTGCCTACTTGGCTGAAGACCAGCAGCAGCCCGGTCGGCACGCCCACGACTCCGGCCGAGGGCTCTCAGCGGAAGACCTTGGGCGAAACCCCGCCGGTGGTGGCCAAGCTTTCCGACCATCCCGACCTGGTCCACCTTTTCACCCACTACGGCGCCATCCAGAAAGCCCGGCGCAAGCTCCGGCTCTTCAGCGGCAAGGACGGCAAGGTCATTCTGGCCAAGAAGACCGTCGGCGCCGCCGACAACCTCGGCAACATCTACCTGGGCGTGGAATTTCTGCAGGAGCATGGCGGGAACGACGCCCTGCTCAGCGCCGTCATGGCCCACGAATGGGGCCATCTCATCTCCAACACCTCGAAGCACGGCAACCTCGATCACCTGAGCTGGGACGACATCTTTAAATTAAGAAAAGAAGAAGAAGCCGCGGCCGACGTCTTCTGCGGCAGGATGTTGGCGATGATGGGCTACAGCCCCGAGGCCATCGTCCAATTCTTGCTGAAAGCCGAGAAGGGCAACGACACCCTGAAGTACTACGCGGCCCCGATCCGCGGCGCGATCATCGAAGAAGCCCACCGCGTCCATTCGCTACGCAACGAGAACACCCGCAAGCTTTTGCCGAAGGGGATTTACCCCAATCCTTACACCAGTCGGATTATCTTGGCCGACGAGTGATTCGGTTTAGTCGCTGCTGAAAAACTCGAGATAGCCTGAATCCATGTGAGTTTCCCAAAAAAAAGCATTCATGAATTTTGCCGGATTTTAGGAGAAAAAAGACAAAGATCTTGATTTCCCCCCTTTGGAAAAGGGGGGATCAAGGGGGGATTTGAAGCGCCGGCTTGCCGAAAAATTTACTTTCATGCCGTGCCACGACTTTAAATCCCCCCTGCCCCCCTTTTTCAAAGGGGGGGAAGAACATGAAAAGAATTTTTCAGCACCGACGGTTCAAATTCAGCATTATTGTGGAGTGTTTGTATGCGAATCACTCTTGATTTACCGGAAAAATTACTAAAAGAAGCCCAGGAAATCGCTGGCGTCGGCACTAAAACCCAAGCTGTCGTCCTTGCACTCAGCGAAATGATTCAACGCCGAAAAAGTCGCCGAGTTCTTGAGCTTAAAGGCTCTTTGCGCAAACCCTACGATTATAAGCCGCTCCGCCAGAAACGACAGAAGTAACTCCGACCCAAAAAATCAATTTTTAGAAAGCTTGCTTGAGGATGGCTCCGCTTGCATGAAGTATCTACTTCGAAGGACTTGGATTTTCTGCCGAGCCGAGAATCCGCTGGCGGCGCGCAACCAAGTCGGCCGACTCGTTAAAGCCAAAATAATGATCCAAGCCATCGGCAAATATCTTACAGCCCCGGTAGCTATTCATATAATGTTCCTTGAGCTCTCGATCGACCTCTGGACTCAAGGAACGGCGCATCTTTTTATCGAGCAGCTCCCCACAACCCTCCGAATAATACTCGCTCAATTCGCCTTGTAGCTTACTGAGATAAAGCTCGGCCGAAAATTCTAGACTATTTTCCGTGGCAAAATCTTCAACGTCGTAAAACATCATTATGTTCTCATCCACCGAATCATACAGACGAAAGCGCGTTCTGAGATCGGGAGCGGATTTCCATTTGTTGTATCGGAGATAGGCCTCGGCGGTGTCCAAATGCAGTGGCTGGTCCTGCCGATGACCTAATGTGCTGACAAAGTCGGAAAAAACGCTCCAATTGGGAGACTCAGTCACCCCTCTCGGCGTTTGACGCGCAACTAAATCATTCGGACCGAGATAGCCATCTTCATCCTGATCCACAACGAGGTAGCCACCGAACTCGCTGCCGTCGGGCTGAGAAACAAGATCGTCTAAAAAGTATCTTCGGCCGGTATAGTCGAGACCTTCGCCTTCATTTTCGGTTTTTGGTTTTTTGGAACAACCGGCGACTAGCCCGGCAAACACCAATGCAGGAATCAAAAGCTGGATCATAAGAGCCCCTTCATATGATCAGCAGGTAGGAAACCATTTATCGCCAGATGCTACTGGAAGTTGCCTCGCGCGACTTCCCATCTTTTGGATGATAAAATTAAATTAAATCATATAGATATACCAAGATTCCAAGACGCTTGCTTTTTTCCGAGCCCCCGGCTAGGCACCCTAGCCCTATGAAAATTCAGAAAATTTTCGCGCTTTTGCTGTTCGCCGCCCTGCCCGCTTTCGGCGCCTGCGGCATCAAGAAAGTCGCCACCAAGGCCAGCACCCAAATCTTCTACGACGCCACCCCCTCCATCGACCGCGAGGACGACGTCGAGCTGGCCGAGCAGTCGAGTCTGGGCTTTCTCAAGATGCTGGAGGGCTTCTACCTCCAGAATCCCAAGGACCGCGACGTCCTCTTCCTTTTGACCAAGTCCTACGCCGGCTATGCCTACGGCTTCACCGAGAACGAGCTGCTCGCCGCCAAGGGCAGCGATGCCGCGGCCTATGCCAAGGCCGAAGCCCGGGCCAAGCGCTTCTACACCCGGGCCAAGGATTACGGCCAACAATTGCTCTCCCGAAACGGCGCCTACGCCAAAGCCAAGGAGGGCACGCTCGACGATTTCCAAAAGGCCCTGAAGACTTTCGACAAGGCCGACCTCGAGGATCTCTTCTGGGCCGGTTTCGCCTGGGGCAACTATCTCAATTTCAATAAAGACTCGACCGACGCCATCGCCGAGCTGCCCCGGGTCGAGGCCTTGTTCAACCGCATCCTGGAGCTCGACGAAACCTACTATTATGGTGGACCCCATCTCTTCTTCGGCGCGTTCTACGGCAGCCGCCCCAAATTGTTGGGCGGGGACCCGGACAAATCCAAGATGCACTTTGAGAGAGCGATCCAGATCAGCGAGGGCAAATACCTGATGGGCCCGGTCAGCGAGGCTCAATATTACGCGGTCCAGGTCCAGGACGACGGGCTCTATAACCGGCTGCTGAACGAAACCCTCGCCGCCGACGCCGCGGCCTTGCCCGAGCAACGCCTCTCCAACGAGCTGGCCAAGCGGCGGGCCCAGATCTTGTTGGACAAGAAGTCGCTGTTTTTCAGCCAGTCCGAGTCTGGCAAGACCCCTAAGAAGAAAAAATAAGGGCGGAAGCCCTCACGAGGAGGAAAGCTAGCATGCATTCGAAATTACGTTCTTTAAGCCTCGCCATTTTGGGGCTGGCGCTCAGCGCCGGCTCCGCTCAGGCCGTCGCCGAGCACGAGATCAAGCTCTCGGTCTTGGCTCCCGAAGGCTCGACCTGGGTCAAGGAGATGGAGGCGATGAGCCAGGACCTGCAAACTCAAAGCGGCGGCCGCTTGGCCCTCAAGATCTACGCCGGCGGCGTCAGCGGCGACGAGCGCGACGTGCTCCGCAAGATGCGGATCGGCCAAGTCCATGCCGCGGCCTTCACCGGCGTCGGCTTGGGCCAGATCGTGCCCTCGGTCCGGATCCTCGAGTTGCCGATGCTGTTCCGCAATTACCAAGAGGTCGACTACGTCAAGGGCAAGCTCCAACCGGAATTCGAGAAACAATTCGAGGCTAGCGGCTTCATCCTCCTCGGCTGGGCCGAGGCCGGCTTCGTCAACATCTTCTCCAACAAGCCCATCGCCAATAAAGACGACATGAAGGGCGTCAAGATGTGGGCCTGGGAAGGCGACCCGCTGGTCAAGGCCATGTACGAAAGCCTCGGCATCGTGCCGATTCCGCTGGCCCTGCCCGACGTCCTGACCTCGCTCCAAACCAATTTGATCGACGGCGTCTACGGTCCGCCCTTAGGCATCATCGCCCTCCAGTGGTTCACCAAGGTCAAGTACATGACCGATGTCAACCTGGCCAACTCCACCGGCGGCCTGCTCATCACCAAGGCTCAGTTCAATAAGCTGCCGCCCGACCTCCAGGCCATGCTCAAGGCCACCGCCCAGAAGCACGGGGCTTCGCTGGTGACCAAGATCCGGGCCGAGAACACCTCGGCCCTCGGCACCCTGAAGAAGAACGGCATCCAGGTCGTCGCGGTGGATCCCAAGGCCAAGGAAGAGATGATCCAGCTCTCGGAAGCCGTCTATCCCAAGCTGGCCGGCAGCCTCTATCCGGCCGCCCTGCTCGAGCGGGTGAAGGGCTATATCGCGGAGGTTCGCAAGTAAGTCTCTTACCCCCTCCTTTGTAAGGAGGGGGCTGGGGGAGGTAGAGCGCTGGCTAATACGCCGGAGTCCGGCAAAATCGCCACCACTCTACCCCTCCCTGACCCTCCCCTTACAAAGGGGAGGGAAAATCCCTGAAAAAGATTGATCTCGATCCGGCCTAAGGTTAAGCAGCAGGCCCCAATTTCGAGGCCGGATTCCCATGATCGAGATCAGCTCGACTTTTCTTTATATCTTCGCCGCCGCCATCGTCGTCGGCTCCATCCTGCTCTTCGCGGTTCCCTCGCTCGACCAGGCTTTGGAGAAGCTCGAGAGCGCGCTCCTCACCCTGATCTTGATCGGGATGATCGGCCTGGCCTTCGCCCAGGTCGTCCTCCGCAATTTCTTCAACACCGGCATCGAATGGGGCGACGCCTTGGTCCGCCACTTGGTGCTTTGGGTCGGCTTCATCGGCGCCTCGGTCGCCACCAAGGAAGGCGGCCACTTGGCGATGGACTTGGTTCACCGCTTCCTGCCCGAAAAGCTGCGCCGGCCGACCGCGATGTTCGTCGACATCGCCTCGAGCTTCGTCTGCGCCTGCCTGGCGCTGGCTTCCTATAAATTCTACTTGGGCGAAAAAGAGGCCGGCGGCTTCCTGCTGCCCCACGTCCCCAATCACTGGGCGGTGATCGTCATCCCGGTCGGCTTCTTCCTGATGAGCCTCCGCTTCGGCAAGAAGGTCTTCGTCGACATCGAGCGCCTGATCAAGGGCCTGCCTTCGGAACCGGCCAAGCAGGGGGTCCACTGATGAACTGGCTGTTCGGGATCGGCATCGCCCTGATCGCCCTGTTCGGCGCCCCGCTTTTCGTCATCTTCGGATCGATCAGCCTGATCTCTTTCCACAATGCCGGCATCGATTCCTCGGCCACCATCATCGAGATGTACCGGCTGGCCTCGGCCCCGACCCTGGTCGCCATCCCGCTCTTCACCTTCGCCGGCTACCTGATGGCCGAAAGCAAGACGCCCGAACGCTTGGTCGCCTTGGCCAAGCCCCTCTTCGGCTGGATGCCGGGCGGGCTGGCGATCATGACGATCGTGGCCTGCGCCTTCTTTACCGCCTTCACCGGCGCCTCCGGCGTGACGATCATCGCCTTGGGCGGCCTGCTCTACCCGATCATGGTGAAGGAGAAGTATCCCGACAACTTCTCGATGGGCCTGGTCACGACCTGCGGCAGCGTCGGGCTGATGTTCCCGCCTTCGCTGCCTCTCATCCTCTTCGGGCTGATCAGCGGTGCCAACGTCGACCAGCTCTTCATGGCCGGGCTCTTGCCGGGCATCCTCATCATCGTCCTGCTCAGCCTTTACAGCATTTGGGTCAATCGCGGCATTGAGCAGCAGCGCTACCCATTCCGCTTGAGCGAGGTCCTCTCGGCCATCAAGGGCGCCGCCTGGGAGCTGCCCCTTCCCTTCATCATTCTCTGGGGCATCTACGGCGGCTACGTCACCGCCTCGGAGGCGGCGGCGGTCACGGCCTTCTATATCTTCGTCGTCGAGGTCTTCATTTACCGCGATTTGAGCCTGACCAAGGACGTCCCGCGGATCGCCCGCCAGTCGATGGTCCTGGTCGGCAGCATCGTGGTCATCTTCGCGGTGGCGATGGGCTTCACCAGCTACCTGATCGACGAGCAGGTGCCGACCCGGCTCTTCGAGTGGATCCGGACCTATATCACCAGCAAGTGGGCCTTCCTGCTGGCCCTTAACGTCTTTCTGCTGATCGTCGGCTCGCTGATGGACATCTTCTCGGCCATCATCGTGGTGGTGCCGCTGATCATCCCGATCGCCAAGGAGTTCGGCGTCGACCCGCTGCACCTCGGAATCATTTTCCTAACCAACCTCGAGATCGGCTACCTCCACCCGCCGGTGGGCTTGAATCTCTTCCTTTCGAGCATCCGTTTCAAGCGCAGCATCATCAACCTTTACTGGGTGACGCTGCCCTTCCTCATGATCTTGGTCTTGGCCCTCGTCATCATCACTTATTGGCCCGAGCTCAGCCTCTACTTGCCGCACTTGCTGTCGGGCTTAGGCCCGCAGTAGATTGGCGGCAATGGATCAAAGCCACGGGAAGCGCTCCCGCGATGTCCGGCGGGTGCTGCTGATCACCCTCTTGCTCAACCTCCTGGTCTGCGGCCTCAAGCTCGGCTACGGCTATTTCACCGAGACTCTCAGCATGGTGGCCGACGGCTACCACTCTTTGCTCGACTCCAGCTCCAACATCGTCGGCCTCATCGCCTTATTCTTCGCCGCCAAGCCGGCCGACAAAGGCCATCCTTACGGTCACCGCAAAGTCGAGGCCCTGGGCGCCATGTTCATCTCGGGCATGCTCTTCTGGGCCTGCTTCGAGATCGCCTCCAGCGCCTGGGCCCGGCTCCACCACCGCGACCTGCCCGAGGTCACCGTCTGGAGCTTCGTCATCATGGTGGTCTCGATGGCGGTCAATGCTTGGGTCAGCCGTTACGAGCACCGCAAGGGCCATGAATTGAAAAGCCAGATCCTGACCGCCGATTCGGCCCATACCCGCAGCGATATCTTCGCCTCGCTCTCGGTCATCATCGCCCTGATCGGCATCGAGCTGAAATGGCCTTGGGTCGACTTGGCCGCCGCCGGATTGATCGCGATCTTCGTCGGCCACAGCGGCTATCAGATCGTCCTGGAAAGCCTGAACACCCTGATGGACTCGGCCCAGCTCGATCCCCGCGAAGTCAGCGGCCTGGTCATGAAGGTTCCGGGCATCGAGCGCTGCCACAGCGTCCGAACCCGCGGAAACCCGATGGCGATTTACATGGACCTCAACATCCACGTCGATCCCCAGCTTGCGACCCAGGAGGCCCACCGCTTGACCCACGAGGTCATCGCCAAAATCAAGCGCGAGATCCCCCAGGTGGTCGACGTGGTGGTCCACACCGAGCCCTCCACCCCCCACGAGGATTGACCGTTGTTCACGGCTTGAAGGCCAGGGCCTCGCGGATTTGGTCCATCCCCAATTCCGGCTCCCAAAGCCGATCGACGATCAAATTGAAAGTTGCCGCGGAAAAAGCCGCGGCATATCCATGGCGATTGCCGTAGCGGGCCTGGAATTCTTCGGCGGACAGGGCTCTGGCGAAGTAGTTATCGAACACATACAAGCCTGGAGCCGCGGTCGGCGCCGCCACGTCCGGCAGCAGGATCGGTTGAGTGGAGCGTTCCAGGGGATTGTCGGCGAAGGCCTTGTACTCTTCGACTTCCAACTCTTCCAAGTTGTAGAAGCTCGGCTCCTCTTCCGGGAAAACGACCTGGAGGCCGGTGTCCTCCTCGACGCCATGGGAGAGGGTGAAAACGGCGGCGAAAAAATCCTCCACGTTTTCGGGGAAAGCCAGAACGATCGTCGGATAAGGCGGGATTAAGGTATCGGTGCTGACCGCATCGATATTTTCATAGATTCGCGGATCGACTCGGCTCGTCGGCAAGGGAATGCCCTGCTCCTGGAACAGGCGAAGGTTGGCGAAAGTCTGGAGCCAAAGCGGCGTATGGCGGGGAAGAGCCGCCGTACCATGGACGTCGAGCTTCAGAAATGTGTCGAAATCCTTGCCTTGGAGAAATCGGGCCTGAGAATCGGAAACCCGAAAACCCTTCCCCTTCTCGTTGAAGGCGCCGAACTCCGGCGTGTCGAGGAATTCAAACCAAAGGCCGTCTCTTCGGTTCTTATCGAAGGAGGCCATGTTGAAATCGCGCGGCGTATGCCCCGATTTGGGCAGGGAATAAATTCTCACCAAGTCGTTGATCTTGGAAGCATCGCCGAGCTTCTCCAAGGCTTTCCAGATCTTATTGGCGTAGGCGTAGGCGGAGTATTGAGGAACTCCGGTGTCGAGCTCGGGGACGAACCAAACGAAAGGCGCCGAGGCCGGCAAGGCCGGGTTGACGTCGCTGGGAACGTTAGTGAACAGCCCTTGGTCCAAATAGCCTTGGCTGTCGTTGATTCCAGCGTAGCAAACGAAGGCATCGTAGCGCAGTCCCGAAGACGGATCTCCGTAGACATTGTAGGCGCTGCCACCGGCCGGGGGGCCGACGCTCTTGGCGACCTGGAAGGGACCGAAGCGGGTATTGGAATTGATCAAAGTCGCGGCGCGGACCGAGCCGGACCAGCCGACGTAGCTTGTCCATTCCACCTCCTCAGACAGCAATTGGCGGACCAGGTTCTTGGCGAAGACGATCGTGTCGGAGATGATTTCGCCATAGAAATGAATCGAGCCCACGAAAAACTCGGGATCGCCGAAGGGAATCGTCTGAGTGCCGCCATCCTCGAAAGTGAGCGAGAAATCGCTGGGCAAGGTCGTTTCCCGGCCCGTCGCTTCGTCGAAGAAGGAAAAGCGGGCATAGGAAACGACGTTTTCGGGATCCCCCCAAAAAATTCCGCTGCCGCTCTCGGGGTTGGTGTCGATGGTTCCTTCGGCATTCGCCATCACCGTTCCGCCTTGGGCGAAGTTGAAGACGGCGTAGCCCCTTTGCAGCAGCACGATGGGATCGACCGGATTCCACAATAGGGAAGCCGCCGGGAAGAAGGTCCCACCGTCGCCGGCGGGCTCGATTTGGATCAAGCCGCCGTTGAAACCCTTGGCCGGAATCGAGAGCGCAAAGAAGGCTCCGGGCTTGCCGGCCCGGGGATGGGACACCGGATCTTCCACTCCGGGATCGTCGGGGTCGAAGGTTTCGAGGCGATGGCTGACCCCGTTCAAGTCGACCGGGCCCACGACCACGTGCTGACCGAACTCGTCGGTGTAATAACCGCTTAGCTCCCCGCTGATGAACCAGTATTTGACGCCGTTGTCTTCGCGAAGCACCGGATGGGGAATCGGCGAGAGCCCGCCAGGCTCGCTCGAAATTTTGCCGGGAACATGGAATTCCACGGCCGTGAGACCGCTGAGAACGTGCAGCGGACCACCGTCAACGACCGAGAAATAGCCTTCGGGTTGGGCGCTCGGCGGAACGTCGGTGAAAGCGCCGTCGAGCAAGGAATTTTGCGAAGCGAAAAGCGGTGAGCTCGCGGCCAGGAAACCAGCCACGGCCCAGGTGAAGATCCCACGGCTCATGGAACACCCCTTTCAAACCCCTCACTTCGATGGGGTATTATTTCCCGGGGATGGGGGCCTGTACAGCCATAAATAAGATGAAGGAAAATATGGGAAATCCTTCAAACAACGACCCCTGACGGGGATTGACGCAACCCCCGATCGGGCTTACCGATAATGCCTTAAGTGCCGGGGCACGCTTTTGAAGCGGAGCCCTGAGCCATGACCGACGTCGATATTTCCCTTTTAACTCGCCTCACTCCCGCCGCCCTTGCCGCCGACCCCGAATTGCAGGCTCAGGTCGCTCCGATTCTTCGAGCCGCCGACAGCGACGGCCAGCCCAATGCCGAAGACCGCGTTTTCACCGAGGCCGAGATCACCGCTTACATCTCCCGCCTGCGCCAAGCCCATCAGCAAACTCACGCTCTTTTCAACCGCCAGCGCAGCCACTTGGCCGGCAGTCTCAGCTCGGCCCAAGAGCGGGTGCGGGGCGAGGAAGGCGGCGAGACGCTGGCGAGCCTGCTCCAAGCCGCCGCCGCCAACGATGCCTTCGACTCCGAAGGCCGGCCGCGGACCGCCGACGCCGAGGGCAATCCGCTCAGCGAAGACGATCTCCGCCGCATGGCGACCGAGCTGAGCGCCGAAGACCTCGAGGCCTTGGCCCGCCACATGGATGACATGGAGCGCGAGGGCGCGGCCCTCAACGCCGCCGGCGTCATCCGCAGCGTCGAAAGCCTGGTGGAATCGGCCCGCGGCTCCGAGCAGCTCAGCCCCGAGGCCTTCCTGCCCGAGGATCCGGCGGCCCAGCGAGCCGACATCGATCTGAATTTCCTTAGACATCTACCGAGCTCGGTCTTCACCGCGACCGACGACGATTCGCGGGTGGTGCAAAACTTGCTTCACGTCGCCGGCGTCGATCCCAGCCAGACCGAAGGCGATTGGCGCCTGAGTTACAGCGAGCTCGAAACTTGGCTGGCCACCCAGCCCGAAGAGCACCGCGGCAGCCCCGAGCGGGTGATGGCCGATTTTCGTTTCATCGCCTTCCAGCTCCGCGAGGCGACCAACCAGGCCATCGCCGAAGCCGGGCCCGACGTTCCGGGCCTCGACGGCGTCCGCCTTTCGCTTCAGCCGCTGATCGACCGCCGGCCCTTGATCAACGACCCGGCGGTCGACCAGGTGCTGGAGCTCGCCGGCGACGCCACTCTGACCACGATCGAGCTCGAGCGTCTCTTGCAGCTCGAGGAAAATCGCAACCCCGGCTTCCTCCGCGGCTTGCTCGAAGGGGCCCCGGCCGGGACCGAGGGCCAAAGCGATCTGCAGCGGGCCACCGCCTTTTACCTGAGCGAGGTCCGAAGCCTGATCGACCGTTACAACCGCGAAGTGGCGGCGCTGAATCCGACGGTTGCCGCCGACGCGGTCGATCCCGACCTCGCCCTCTCGCGCCACGTCTTGACGGCCCTGGAGAACATGCGATCCGGCTTCACCCACCGCGACCGCGAATACGCCGAGCGCAATGCCTTGGTCGGCCTGATCGACATGATCAGCTACGTTTGCACTTTGGGCGGAGCCCTCACTTGGATCGGGGCCGGCTCGCCGGCCCAGCTCAACCCGGCCGAAGCCGCCGAATACGGCGCCGATTGGCCGCGCTTCGGTCCGACTTACCGCCACTTGGTGCGGGAATCGGTGGCCAGCCACGACTCCGAGCGCGGCGCCGCCCTGGCGGCCTTGCGCCAGATCATCGAGCATCCGCCGGCCGATTTCAGCGGCGCCCGGACCATCCCCAACGCCCTCGATTATTTGCGGGACCATGACGACACCGAGCGGGTGGCCAGCGGCCGCGGCTTGCATGCCGCCGCGGTGCCCGGCAGCGTGGTGCCCGGCACCGGCCGCCACCGCCGTTATCACGATTTGCTGACCGGCGATTTCTTCCAAGCCCGCCGGCTTTGGGAAATTCACCGCGAGACCGACCTCCATCGCCAAACCCAGATGTGGTTCGATCTGGCCCAAAACCTGCGCTCCGGCGAGGCCGGCGGCTTCTGGGCCGACGGCACTCACGCCGACGGCGTCCGCAACACCGACTATGCCCGGGCCATCCTTCACGCCTTGCGCCGCCAATCCACCGAGAGCTCGATGCGGCGCCGGGCCACCGTGGCCTTCGCCGACAGCATGGGCCATGACATCCTGGACGAAAACGGCCACGTGGTCACGGAAGGCGGCGGCGAATTCGGACTCCAACCCTGGCTCTGGTTCCGGAACTACAGCGACGAAAGCGCCGACGCGGTCGCCAGCGACGTCGTGGCCTTGGGCGCCAGCATCTACATCGGCGGCGGCGTCACCGGCGCTGGCCGCTCGCTCCTGACCAGCGCCGGCCGTCAAAGCCTAAGCGCCGGGGCCCTGCGCTTCTTCGGGATGCGGGCGACTCAAACCGTGGCCACCGAAGCGGCCCTCGGCACCGCCATCGAAGGCAGCACCGCCGGCATGGGGATTTTCGGCCGGGCGATGAGCCGGCTCGGCGGACCAGCCTGGGCTTCGCGGCTGGTCGCCTCGCGCGAGGCGGCTTTACGGGCGGCCGTGGCCGCCGGCAATGAAACCGAAATCCGCGCGGCCACGGCGGCACTGGCCCGGGCCCGCGACCTCCAAGGCATCTTGACCGCTCCGACCCTCGGCTCCGGCGTCGAGGCGGCCGCTCCCCGCCTGACCGGCTGGGCCGGCCGCGTGGTCAATGCCCATCCGCCGGTTCCGGCCTCCTGGGCCCAAGCCGCCACCGGCACCGGCTTGCGGGCCTTCGCGGCCCGCGGCGGATCTGCGGTCTTGGAAAACCTCCAGCTGGCCAGCATCGGCCGCGGCTTCAACTGGTTCATGAACAGCGGAATTTTCATCTACGGCATCTCCTCCCAAGTCTTCGGTCAGCTCCGCACCCGGGTCGATCAGGAAAACTTGCAGGATTTCGACATGAGCTACGACCTGCTGCTGGCGGCTCGCCCGGCCCCGCCGCCGGCCGCGGAGGCAGACCGGCCAGCCGATGTCAATTCTCGCGACGGCGGGAGTGGCGACGACGTCTCCGATGCCGACGCGACCGAGGATGCGCTCGAATGGTTCGTGCCGCCGAGCTCCGGCGACTAAGGACAAGCTTTTTCCGCTGCCTAGCAACCCTTCCCTTGGGGTGTCGATAATGCCAGCGAGGGGCAATGAGGCCTAAGATTTGGGTGTTAAATAGGGGGCACGCACGCCTGTTTACCTCCCTCCGCCAGCCCTACAATTGAACGAATTTCAAAGGTTTACGGGAGGCACACCCATGACCCCACCGACGAAAGTCGACATTTCGGCTCTGAAGTTTATTCAGCTTGGAAATCTCGACGGGCTCAGCCCCGACGACAAAGCCCAGCTCTTCAAGGGCACCGGCCTGAGCTACGATCCCAAGACCGACAACGTCGATTCGGAGAAGCATCCCGGCGAGACCAATATCGACGTGGAGCGGGAATATATTCGCACCATCCGTGAGGCTAACACCAGCGGCACCGACCAGGACGGCAAGGAATACCTCGACTTGGACGAGGTCAAGAAGCTGATCCAGGACAGCCTCCCGCCCGAGGTCGCCGCGAACACCGGTCCCAGTGCCTTCTTGAAGAACGTCCAAGCCCTGATGGACGGCCGTTACAACCAGCTGGGCAAGAACTTCCAAAGCTTCAAGGGTCAGATGGCCTTCGGAGCGACCTTGGACGCCCTCAATTATTACAACTACGGCTTGAAGAGCGAAGCCTACCGCCACGCCAACGCGGTCCTGCCCTTCAACGGCCTGCTCACCAAGTCGGTCACCAATATCGCGCTGGGCTGGAACCTGGGCTTGTGGAACCAGGTCACCCATAAGGACACCGAAGATCCCCATGACCCCAAGAACCAAGCCCTGCCCGCCGACCGCTGGGCGATGGAAACCGCCGACAAGAATTTCGAGAAGCGGGCCGCCGCCATCAACAAGCTTAAGGAAGAGATCAAGAAGGGCGTCGCCGCCAATGAAAAGTGGGCCCTCGAAGCCGATCTCGACGAAGGCCTGAAGAAGCTGGACGCCGAGAGCCAAAAGCTCCTGGTCGACCAACTCGCCGCCAAGAGCTTGCACAAGATCATGACGACCGCCGACCCGAAGGCCCGCTATGACGAGATGAAGAAGTTCGCCGACAAAGAACGGCCGGGCTTCGGCGGCTTCGGCTCCGGCAACACCACGGCCGGCTGGGTCAACACCGACGACCTGTGGAACATCTCGGGCCACCGCCACAATACGGTCTTCGCCCGCACCATTTACCAATTCCTCGCCACCAAGGCCAAGACCAGCGACGCCGAATACAATAGCGTCCTGCGGAATGAAAATAAGTCCGCCCTCGCCGACAGCCAAGGCGATCTCGGCGGCTTCACCAACCTGGTCTCGATCGGCGGCACCGCCGTCCTGTGCAGCCTCGGCAAAGCCGTCACCTTGGGCCAAAAAGTCGACATGAGCACCTGCATCACCGACTACCGCGACTGGAGCGACGAGGAGATGATCGACATGCCAGGCCGGTCCGCCGACGGCCTCATCATGATCCTCGGCGCCAACGGCGTCTGGAACCGCGGCGGCCAATTCCGCAAGCTCTGGTCCTTGAACAGCGAGAATCACCTCCGCACCTTGGCCGAAGCCAAGGCCGGCGAGGAAAGCCTGACCTTCCTGGACTCGACCCGGGCCTTTGGCCGGGGCTGGGTCAACACCTTGCCGACTTGGTGGCAGGGCGCCAGGACCTGGCGGCCCTTGACCAAAGCTTGGAACCCCTTCGGCAAGGCCCTCAACTTCGCCGGCAACGAGGAAAAGTATGCCGAGGCGATCAAGTCGGCCGAGCTGTTGGCCGAAGGCAAGCCGATCACCGGCTGGTGGGGCCGTAAATTCGAGGCCGTCTTGAAGCTCGGCAACAAGCTCAGCCCCGAGCAAAAGGCCTTGCTCGCCAAGGGCGCGCCGGTCGGCAAGAAAGGTTGGGACCTCACCAAGGCCCTGATCGTGGTGGGTATCGCGGGAGCGGCCGACGGCCATCTGAACCCGGCCTACAACGCCTTCCCCATCGACCGCGAAAGCGATTTCGAGCGCTATCCCGATCCGACCAGGCCGCCGATCGTCGGTGGCAAGAAGTAGCGCCCGCAAAGCATTGACGAAAGCACCTCTTCCGCCGACCCGGGGGCACAGAGGAGAGGGCCGCAAGGCCTTTTCCAACCGGTAAGCGGGTGAGGGCAACCACACCCCCTAGTAACCCGGATCACTCGTGATCCGGGTTGCTTTTTATCAACCCTCCCCCCTTGCGGGGGAGGGAAAAAAGCAACCCTTCCGCGATTCGTCCGATATCTTTCTCGACAATCTAACGGGGGCCTAATGGGTCTGCTTCCTACCTATTCTTTCCATTAATCCCCGATGACCGCGAACGGCTTTAGCCTCGAGCTTTGCCGTCGCGCGCACACACGCAGGTAGGAGGCACTATGACTGTCGAGCGGGTCGACATTCGCGCGTTAAACACCCTTTATTTCGAAAACATTCTCGGGATGAATCCCGACGAGCAGGCTCAGATGTTCGAGGGCTCCGACTTGCTCCTCGACAAGAAAAGCGGGGCCTTGAAACGCTTGGTCACCGGCCAGGCCGATCCCCTCGGCGCCGATGACAGCGTCACGCTGGAGCAAGAGGTCGAATACGTCCGCCTGCTGCGCAGCGCCGACGCCGACACCAACGGTTCCCTCGTCGTCAAGGAGATTCGCCTGATGCTGCAGTCGGCGCTGAGCGCCGAGCACGCGGCCCAAGTCGACCCCCAGGCTTTTCTCGACGCGGTCGCGGTCCTGATGGAAAAGCGCTACCGGCCGATCTCGCAGAACGTGAAGCAATTCCGCGGCGCTCTGGCCTTCCGTCCGACCCTCGACGCCCTCGAGATCTACAATCACGGGCTCTACCTCGACGACATGCTCCATGCCGATGCGGTCTTCAGCCCCAGCCGGATCGGCAAGACCCTCACCAACGCCGCCCTCTTCGTGCCCAAGCTCGGCATCAAGATCTTCGACCACGACACTTCGGTGCTCCAAGGCGACCAATGGGCCGCCGATCGCGCCAAGAGCGATTACGGCGCGCGCCAGAAATCCCTCGAGAACCTCAAAAAAGCGATCAACGAGGGCGTCGAAAAAGAAGAGCCCTGGGCCTTGGAGGGCGACCTCAAAGGCGCCCTGGCCAAGCTGTCTTCGGGCGACCGCGAGAACCTGGGCGACCGGATGATGGCCAGCGAGATCCACCGCATTTTAGGTCTCACCGATCCCAAGGAGCGCTACGTCCAGCTGCGGGAATTCGCGGTGCGGGAGCGGCCGGGCTTCCTGGGCTTTGGCGGCGGCAACGCCGAGGGCTGGAACTTCTGGAACATCAGCGGCAAGCACAACAACCTCTACTTCGCCAAGTCGGCCCTGGCTTTCTTGCTGAGCAAGGCCACCACCGGCGACCAGGCCTTCGACACCACGATGCGCTTGGACTCGCGAAACATCCGCAAGGAGATGCTGGGCGGCGAGAACGCCGGCTTCAACAACATCCTTTCGGTCGGGCTCACCGGCGTCGGCTGCGGCGTCGCCTGGCTGATGCCTTGGACCGACACCAACATGGACACCTGCGTCACCGATTACCAACCCTGGGGTGACGAGGATAAAATCACCGGCTTTGGCCGGAGTCTTGAAATCGGCCTGCTCACTTTCAGCGGCAATCGCTTCATCACCCGGGCCGGCCAATTCAACCGGCTGCGCCAGCTCGAAGGTTGGCGCAGCGCCGGCCGAGCCTGGTGGGACGGCTTGAAGGCGACCCGCTGGACCCGGAGCGTCCCGGTCCTGGGTTGGAATCTCTACGGCGGCAAGCCGCTGGCCAAGGCCGCGGAAGAGGCCCAGGAGTTGGCCAAGAGCCTCGGCACCACCGCCCCGGCCACCCGCTTGGGTCGGGCCGTGCATGTGCTGACCTCGCCGATCCGCTGGACCTGGCAGGGCGTGACCTGGCCCTTCCGTAAATTATGGAAGACCGTCGACGCCCAGCTTCCGCCCTTGAGCCCCGAGGCCAAGGCGGTGCTCACCAAGGCCGGCAATGCCGGCAAGAAGCTGCCGGGCTGGGTCCGGGGGACCTTGGTGCTCAGCGCCGCGGTCTCGATCGACGCCAGGACCCAGCCCTACTACAACCCCTATGAGCTGGATCAGGAAGCCAATTTCGACCGCTACCCGGATCCGGCCAAGCCGCCGGTGCTGAAGAAATAACGCGCCCCGTCATCCTGAGCGGGGGCCCCAGTCGAACGCCGTCAGGTTCAAGTGAGACTGGGGGCGAAGGATGACAGCCCCTTCCCCCTTAGCAACCATCCCCCAACCCTGCCGATACCTAAAACCAGGGATATGGGGGAGGTACGGGGGTACCGATGTCAGGGTTAAAGGCCATTCCGGCCGACGCGGAGTCGACAAAATCCTATCAATTTTTTCGCGATGTCTGCCAACAGGCCTTGGACGAGCGCGCCAAGGAGCTGGGCAAGGCTCCGGTCAAATTCGACCCCGAAAAGCTGAAATCGATCAACCGTAAGACCGGCGACGGCGAATTCGACCTAGTTTACGAGGATCCCAACCTCGACTTCGGAGTCACCGGCTGGGTCCTCTGGCGGAATCACGAGATGCTGATTCGCGGCGGCAAGCTCAGTTCCATGGCTCGCCAGGGGGAATCGGGATCGCTGGCCGGATCGCGGCCGTTGGCCGGAAAGGTTATTGAGGATGCCGTCAGCTTCACCCAAAAGGTCGTCGGCAAAGAAGAGTTTGAAGGCGAGAAGATGGAAGACGGCATCGCCGATCCCCGCCTCAAGGGCCAGGAGAATAGCGACGCCGTCCAGCTGCTGAAAAAAGAATGCCCCGCTCGTTTCGACCAGTATCTCCGCGGGCGCCACGGCGACAAGGCCGGCGGAGCCCATCTCTTCGACCCCCGCTTCATCCGCGTCATCAATCCGTATGAAGGCGACGGTGACTACGCCTTGCGATTCGAGAGTCGGGCCAACACTTTCTTCTGCGAAGCCCAGGTCGGCAGCCAGCACTTGATCGCCTTGCGCTCCGGCGCCATCTCCCAACAGAACAGCATCCACCCCGATATCGCCCGTCGCTCCCATCATTATTGCAGCGACACCAAGGCCCTCCTCGGGAAAGACGAGCTCCTCGATCCCGAAGGTTGCAAAGACTTCACCGAAAGCGAGGAAAAGCAGTACCAAGGCATCGGCCTGGCCTGGAACGTCTTCCTGTTCGGCACCGCCGGCGTCGGCATCTACCGCAGCTACACCAAGCCCAACGGCTGGCTCGGCCGCCTCTTCCGATTGCCGGTGCTGCGCAATATCGGCACCGGTTTCCTGTTCTATGCCGGTTACGACTCCATCGCGAGCAACTTCGTCGATTCGAAGAGCCCCTGGCGGAAGTACGGCAGTCCGATCGCCGGCGGCGTCGGCATGCTCGCGCCGGAGCTGGCCAAGACCGCGGTGGCCCAACGCGCCGGCGCCGCCGCGATGAATTCGCGGCTCGCCACCGGCCTCTTGAGCCGCTTTGCCGGCGCTCGCGCGATCGGAGCGGTCGCCTCCAAGGCCACATTCGGCCTGGCGCTGGTCTGGGCCGCCAACAAGGCATTCCAGTGGGGCATCGGCAGCGATTACGAGGCCTCGGTCAACAAGCGCGTGACCGACCTCATCTATGACGAGCACGTCTACAAGCTGGACAGATGGGATTTCCTGGCGCTCCCCCTGGCGCTCAAGGGAGTCCGAGCAAGTGCTCGATTTCTTGCCCCCGACGCGATGGAGTGGGGAGTGATGAAAGACAACCAGGATTTACGAGACGACATCTACAAGCAGGATGAAAAGGATTCCGAAAAGGGCGAGGACATGATGCGCGAGGTCCTGCCCACCTTCCTCCACGCGGCCAAGGAAACCGACCGCGAGCAAATGCTGAAACTGCTGGGCAGCCCGGTCGAGTTCGAAGCTTCGGAAAATTTCCTGGTCGTTGCCATCATGGGCTCCCAGGCCGGCTCCGACCCCAAGGACCCCGCCTCAATCGTCAAAAGCTTGAAGCCCAGCATGAGCGACGATGAAGTCGAAACTTTCCTCCGCAAGTTGATCGCTTATCAAGTCCAGCAAGTCGCCAAGGGCCTGGTCTTCGTCGATCGGCCGCTCAACAACTGGGCCCGGGAAATTTTCACCGAGGACGGCATCTTACGCAGCGGTGACACCGCCCGGACCAAGCTCATCGACCGTTGGCCGCCGCCGCCGATCCCGGTCGCCAGCCCGATGTAGGGGCGACCCTTGCGGTCGCCCCGTCTACCCAACGATGTCCGCGCCTGGGGCGACCGCAAGGGTCGCCCCTACGATGACATCGCAACCATTCCCTTTCCCCGTCGATAATCCCCTTAAGGACAAGGGGCTTTCTTCAGCCGTCAGGCTGAATGGGGGCCATATGTCGGGGGAATTCAAGCCTGTCCCAGCCGGGGCGGCCGATCTTAAATCCTATCAGCTTTACACCGAAGTTTGCCGCGGCGAGCTACAGAAAGTCGCGCCCGGAGCGACTTGGGATCCGAGCAAGGCCCAGGTCTTCAATCGGAGCGACGGCGACGGCCGTTTCGAGGTCCTCTACCAGGACAATGAGAAAAACTTCACCTGCGCCGGCCAATGGCTTTGGCCGAGCCAGGAATTGCTCGTCCGCAGCGGCCCCATCGGCCAGAAGACCGAACCCTTGGCCGGCAGCCGAATTCCCGATGCCTGCCGCTCGACCGAGACGATGGTCGGAACCGAAGAGTTCAAGGGCGCGGTCTGCCGCGAAGGCGAAGATCCGCTGCTGCAAAAGGTCGCCGATCGCGAGAGCGTCCGCAAATTCGGCGAGTTCTGCTCCGCCAAGCTCCAAGCCTGGGGCCACAGCCGCTTCGCGGCCAGCTTGGGTCATGTCTTCGACCTGAAGCAAAGCCGGGTCGACAACTCGGTGGCCGGCGACGGGTTCTACAACCTGGTTTTCGAAAGCCGGGCCAATCAATTCGTCTGCGAAGGCACGGTCGATGCCGGCGCCCGCCAAATGTTCCTGCGCTCGGGCAGCCCCAAGCAGCTCAACGACGGCGGCGCCACCGATGCCATGGTCTTTTCGATGACCGACGCCTGCTCGCTGACCACCGAGCTCTTCGGCCCCGATGAAATCGGAGAATGCAAGGACCAGAGCGAGCGCGACCGCAGCATCCAGGATTACGTCGGCTCCGGCGTCCAGGTCTTTCTCGGCGTGAGCGGCGCCTATGGCTCCTACCGGCTCGCCAGCCGGATTTGGAAGATGCGGGCGGTGGCCTTCCTGCGGGGGCTGCCGCTGGTCCGCAACCTCTTCCCGGGCCTGCTGGCCGGCGAAGCGTTCGACACCGTCGCCGGCATGTTCGTCGACGAGGATCATGCCCTCCGGCGCTACGGCCGGCCGATCGCCACGGTGGCCGGCATGGCGCTGCCCGAACTGGCTCTGCGCACCAGCATCGGCCAAAGGCTGGTCGCCTCGACCTTCGGCGCCCGAGCCTTGCCTTGGGCTTCGCGCCTGACTTGGGGGCTGGCCGCGGTGGGGATCTTCGACTGGGTCGGCAAGAAGATCCTCGCTTATTCGGATTATGAGAAATCGGTGAAGTCCCGGGTCACCGACCGGGTTTACACCGACGACGGCGTCTATGAATGGGAATGGTGGGATTTGATCCCGGCTCACTTGGCCTTGAAGGGCCTACGCCGAGGTTGCCGAGCCCTCGCCCCCAATATGATGGAGAGCGCGGTGTCTTGGGACAACGAGGACGTCGAAGCCCAGATCCGGGCCGAGGACCAACAGAACGCGGTCCAAGCCGACGACTTCATGGCCAAGACCCTGCCGGCCTTCCTTCATTCCGACAACAGGGAAGATATCAACGAGGCCATCGTCCTGCTGCGCGACGGCGTGATCGAGCTGAGCGACGAGGAAGAGAGATGGGCCGAAGTCCTGCAGGAAGACGGCTACGCCGACATGCGGGCCGATTTCCCGCAAATGAACGACGAGCAAGCCGAGCGCTTCACCCGCAAATTCCTGATGAAGCGGGTTCAAGAAGCGGCCGCTTACCTGATCTTCGTGCCGGGGGCCGAAAATGAATGGGTCGGCGAGCTCTTCAACAAGGACGGAACCCTGAAGTCGGAAGCCGACTCCGAGGGCCTTTACCCCTATCAACGCCTCCAAAAGCGCTGGGCCAAGCCGGAAGCTGAAAAAACATCAATAACTTCAGAGGCTTTCGAGATCGTGGGCACGGGCGATCTGATGGGCTGAAAACCGCAACCTTGGCCGAAAAGCCACGATAATAACGGCGGTTGGGGAACGGCTTTATCTTGAGGTGTTATGGGGAATTTAACCGCGTCCATGATCCGCGAGCATCCGGCGCTCGCGGCCTTTCAACAGCACATCCAAGACACGCTTCATGTCACGGTGCGACCCGGCGACATTTTGCTGAGCAACGAGCGACCCGGCGACGGCGTCCTGGAGCTCAGCTACATGCAGCCGAACGGCAATAGCGCCTTTGTCGGAATCCTCAACGCCTCCCAAAGCACCGGCGCCCTCCGCATTCGCCGCGGCGAATTCACCGGCCTCCGCAACGGCCAAGACACCTATCGCTGGAACAATTGGGAAAACCACAATGTCGCTAGCGCCTGCAACACGGTCCGGACTCTGGGCGGAGAGGAAGAGCGTCAAGTTCAATGCAATACCGAGGGCGGCGGCAGCCATGCGCCGGTCTCGACCGATACCGGCTTCTGGACCCCGCAGCGCACTTGGTTGGGTAATTGGGCCCTCGGCAATTACACTTTCATTGAAACCGTCAACTTCCTCCGCCGCTGGCGCGGCGCCACCGCCTGGCACGCCCAATCGCCGACGATGTCGGTCCTGCGCAACGGCCGGGCTTGGATGACGCCGGTCGGCGAAAACCGGCTCACTCCTTGGCAAAGGTTCGGCGGCTACGGCACGATCGGAGCCACCGGCGCCCTGACCATGTTTGGCTCCCAGCATTTGGCCGATGCCGCCGGTCTCCATCCCGATTTCCACGCCAACGAACACTTCGCGATCGGCAGCTTTTCCTCCTACGGCGCGATGGCCGGCATGACCTACCTGCTCAATCGCCGTAGTGGCGCCAGCTTCCGAGCGCCCAGCCTCGCCGCCGGACTGATCTCCTCGGCGCTGGTCGATGCGACCCTCGGTCAAATGTGGGCCGAGGGCTCGGGTGAGCGCCAAGCCTTGCGCAGCGGCGCCTTCTTCCTGCCCCAGCTTTACCGGATGGCTTTCGGGACTCGCAGCTTGGCCCTGACCGAAACAAGGGCGATGAGCGGACTGGGGCGTTGGGCCAACCGCGCCTTCATCGCCGGAGCCCTCGCCGACGGCGCCTACATGGTCTACGATCACGCTGGCCATTCCAATCGCGAGACCGCCCGCAGCAATTTGATCCACCGCCGGGCCAACCAGCTTTTCAGCGCCGAAGCCCATCCCCTGCGGACGGTATTCAACGGGGCGGTCGGCTTGGTCGCGCCGGCCTTATCCGAGCGCTTCCTCACTCCCGACTCTTACGTTTCTCAGGCCCAAACCGAGATCGACGCCCAAAGCAGCGACTCGGCCCAACGGCTCCGACGTTATTTGGGCCAGGCTCTCCTGATGGGACCCGAAGGCCCGGCGACCGACGCCAGCTTCTACACTCAAGTGAATTGGGATTGGCTCCGGGGCGGCGATGGCCGCTTGCACAGCGTCACCCGCAACGGCCGGGAGCTGCCGGTAGACCTGGTGGCCGATCAGCTGAGCGTTCCCGAGATCCACCAGCGGGTCATCGAGAACTCCTCCCATGACGAACAAATTGCTTACGTCCAGCAGCAATTCCGGGGCTACGACCTGAGCCGCCAAGAGGTGGAAGAGATCTTCGCCCGGATCGCGCTGCACAACGCCCGCCAAGAGATCCGCGGCCTTTATTACTCGGCCGGCGCCGAGACCGCGGCCTTGAGCAATTGCTTCGACCAGAACGGCTCGCTCTTGGCCGGCCGCGAATCCGAGCTCATGGCTCAAGTCTTCCCCGGCCAGGACGTGAACGCCGAGCAAGTCCTGGCGCTGCGCCGGGTCGCCTTGGCCCGCCGCATCCTCGAGCTGCGTCAAAGCGATCCCGCCGGCCAGCTCGCGGCCTATGACCGCGTCGCCCGCGAGATCGGCCTGATCGACGCCGGCGGCAACTTGGTCGGCGAAGAGACCCGATTGGCCCAAGCCTCGCTCGAAAGCCACCCGCCGGCGATCCCGCCGACTGTCTCGCCAGCGCCAAGGTCAGCGCCCAGCCGAGCCAGCGTGATCCAAGGGATCATGGCTTACGGCGCTCGCGGCTAGCCGATTTTAGGAAAAACGAGGCAAAGGTCTCGCGCTTTCCCCCCTTTGAAAAAGGGGCGACCAAGGGGGGATTTGACGCGGTCGCAGGTAGACCTTGTACGTTCAGGCTCCTGTCACGTCTTTAAATCCCCCCTACCCCCCTTTTTCAAAGGGGGGGAAGAAGAGCCCGGCCAACGGTTTATTTTTTCAACCCGCGCATTCCCTTTTCAAGCAGGCTGCGAGCTTGATCCGGTTTCATTTTCTGCCGAATGACCGTTTCTCGAATTTCTCGAATCAAGGCCAAGGCGTCCTCGACATCTTCCTCCTGCGCACGATCTTCGAGGCGGGAACGATTTTCGCGGTTGGCTTCCATCAGCTTCAAAGCGTTCAAGCCGTCGGTGGCCGACTTCCAAAATTTGAAAGAGCAGAGCCGGTCCACGATCACGTCCTCCACCGAAAGGATCCGCAGCCGCCGACCCTCGATGATGAAAGGGACCGCCTGCTCCGAAGCCGACAAGCCCGCCCCCGGAAACTCGACGTAAATCTTATTTCGATCGTCGACGAAATCTTTTCCCAATTTTTCGAAGCCAAGGCCCGACATCACCTTGACCAATTCCGGCCCCCCCACGGCGAGCATGTCGACGTCGGAAGTCGTATAGCCGCCTTGGGTGTAGAACTCGACGGCCGCTCCGCCCACCAACACCGGATCTTGGCCGATCGACCGCAGCGCCTCGGCCACGATCGCGGCGATTCGAATGGAGCGCTCCGCCGGCTCTTGGATCTTGGCCGCTCGGGCCAGCTCATTTTTTAAGGCTTTTAGGTCCACTCACTCTCCTGAGCTTATAGGGCTTCTGCCCTTTCCGGGAAAGGCGAGGCGCATCGAACATTCGGTTAAGGGAAGCTGAAATTTCTTTGCGAGCCCTTTCTCCGGCCTTCCATTCCTCATAGGTGAGAGCGGCCGGTTCGGCCGGGACTTCGGGCTCGAGCTTGCGAATCAAATCCAAATAATCGTCATAGCTCAGGAGCACCGCTTCGGGCTTGCCATTGACCGTCACCATGATCCGCCGGCGCCGTTCCCGCGCTGACTTGATTTGCTGAGAAAGCCCGGCCTTGACTTCGGAAAGCGGTAGGAAATCGGCATCGAGGATATTGGAATAGGACCGAATCATAGTCATTTTTATAGTCTGAATTATAGTCTAACTCAAGGCCTAAAAAAGCCCCGTCCGGAATCCGGAGCGGGGCTCTTTTTAAAGGAGGATAGAAGAAAAACTACTTCGCGATGTAGCCTTGCAGGAGGAAGGCGATGACCAGCGCGTAGATGACCAGCGATTCGATCAGCGCCAGGGCGATGATCATCGGGGTCTGGACCTTGCCGGCGGCGCCGGGGTTACGGCCGATGCCTTCGAGGGCGGCGGCGGCGGCCTTGGCTTGGCCGAGCGCTCCGAAGGAAGCGGCGATCGCGATGGCCAGGGCGGCCGAGATCGCGTAGATCGCCTTGGGGCTGGTTCCGGCGGCGGCGCCGGCCTCTTGGGCCATGGCCGATCCGGTGACGAGGGCGGTGCTGACGAAGCCGGTGAGGGCGGCGAACAGCTTTTTCATTTGGTTTCTCCTTGCAGGTTTTCCCTGCGTTTATCTTGGCCGATTCAGGTCCATCTCCCGAAGGATGATGTGACGGGCGGCGAGCCGCCTTTAGTGATGTTCCTCATCATGGGGCAATGCCAACGACACGTAGATCGTCGACAACAACGAGAAGACGAAGGCCTGGATGAAGGACACGAAGATGGCCAGGGCCAAAAAGAGCACGGGCACCCCAATGGGCACCAATTCCGAAAAAATTCCAAAAACCAAGTGGTCGCCGGTGATGTTGCCGAAGAGGCGAAGCCCCAGCGAAAGCGGGCGAACCGCCACGCCGATCAATTCGATGATCAGCATCAGCGGGGCCAGGAAGATGACCGGGCCGGCGAAGTGCTTCAGGTATTTGACCAGCCCGTTCTCCCGGATGCCGACGTAGTTGAAATAAACGAACACGATCAGGCCGCAGGCCAGGGTGGTGTTGATGTTGTCGGTCGGCGGCAGGAAGCCGGGGATGGTGCCGAGCAGGTTGTTGACGAAAATGTAGATGAAGAGCGCGCCAACCAACGGGAAGTACTTCTTGGCATCGTGGCCGATGATGCCCTCCATCAGGCCGAGCAGGCTTTCGGTCGCCACCTCGAAGACATTGGGCACGCTGATTTTGGAGCCGGGCACCAGCGCCGCCTCGGTCTTGCGAAGATGGAGGTAGGCGAAGAAGCCGAGCACCGTGAGGAGGATGGCGGTGAAGGCCGCGTGGCCGACGTGGATATAATGATGATCGATATGGAAAAAATGTCCGATCCAGGAAAAATGATTCATAAATTCATTCGCTCCTCAGCAAACCCAACAAACCCTCGATGGCCACCGCCAGCACCACCGTCGAAAGCCCCAGCAGGAAGGGGATCGGCGCCGGTTTCACCACCAACATCAGAAAGGCCAGGACGGCGATCAATCCGAAAAACTTGAGCAGGACCTGGGCCAGCAATTTGCCCTTCGTCACCTGCTTGATCCCGGTCAAGCCTGCCACGATGAGGCGGAAAAGCCTCAAATTGGCGACGGTCACCAGGCCGCCGGCCAAAAACCCCAAGACCTGCCTTAGGTCGCCGGTGAAGGCAAAGGCCGCGGTTCCGACGACAACCAGCAGGAGGTTGTTCCGCTCCAGCCGGTGGGCGCCCCTGCTGCCGGTTGGACCATCGTCGGCAACTTCTTCGTTCATGGTCCTCACTCGCCCTGACGGCCCCTTCTTTGGCGCCGCCGCTCGTTCCAGTTCATGATTCGAACCAGATTATAGAAACCGCCGGTGGCGCCGACGATCAAGCCGGTCATCGTCAACCAGGGGCTTAAGTCCCAG